>DASZUP010000913.1:0-9540 GCA_035547635.1 Pirellulales bacterium | reverse complement strand
CCTGCTGGAGATCGCCCAGCTTTCTTCGCTGCCCGTCGGCGCCGCTGGCGTCGCCATGGTCTCGCTCAAGTCGATTCTGGCCAGGCGCATCGTGCGAATCATGGATTCCTCGCGTTCGCTTTCGACCCGCGCGGGCAATCTCCTGCTGGCCGTCGTCATCGCCGCCGGCCTGGCCGGCACGGCAATCGTAGGCTTTGTCGGTCTAGGATCGCAGCGCTCGCTGGCTGATGCGCAAGCTGCGGAGGAGGGCGCCACAACGACCGACGCCGCAACGACTGATGACAAATCAGCGGCCACGACGAGCAAGGAAGACGACAGGGCAACGCTCGCCGAGGCCAAGGAAAAACCAACCGCTGCCAATGAGCATGCAAACGACCAACCTGGCGACGCGCAGGCTGAACCGGAGAATCAGCTCGCCGGCATCGTTACTGGCGCCGGCGGCAAGCCGGTTGCCGGAGCCAAGCTGTTTGCGATCCGCGCCCGAGTCCACGACGTCGACCCGCAACCGCCGCGGCTGTTGGCGACGACCGACACGGACGGCAGCTACCAGATTGTCGAACCAGTCCCCATGCCGGCAGACGCACCGGCAAGCTGGGCCTATATGGATCGCATCGTGATCACGGCGCCGGGGCACGGGTTCAAGTACACTTCGTTCGAAGAGCTGCGCCGCGATAAGATCGAGTCGCAAGGGTTCGTGCCTGCACTAGCCAAGGCTCTGCTGGGCGTCCGAGCGGGTGGGAGCAGCTTGCCGCCGACGGGCGAGCCGATTCGCGGCCGGTTAGTCGATATCAATGGCCAGCCCGTCGCGGGCGCCAAGGTTCGTATTCGCTGGTTCGCCGACGAAAAAGATCAACTCGGCGGCGTTGCAGAAGCGAATGCCCGGGGCGTCGAGAACCCGATCTGGCAAGGACGCGTCCATTATTTGCTGAACGTCATCGAACCGGTGCAACTGCGCGACGTGTTGCCGAGCGCCGTGACCGATGCCGAAGGGCGGTTTGAACTGCGAGATCTCGGTCCCCGTCGGCTCGTGCAGTTGCTGGTGGAAGGCGAGGGCATCGAAGCGACGGAGATCGTGTCCCGCAACGAACCGGGCGAGAAAATCATGGTCGACTATGATCGTCACGAGCCCGGCCGGGAACTCACAGTTTACCCCAACAAGTTTGTGTACGCCGTCGGTCCCTCGAAGCCGGTGACCGGGCGCGTGCTCGATCTCGACAGCGGCCAAGCCATTGCCGGCGCCGTCGTGCGGGCTTTCCAGGTGCATGGCGAGCGACTCTCTTCCAGCCGCGAGCGTGAACACTTCGCCGTCCGCACCGATGCAGAAGGCCGTTATCGCATCACGGGGCTGCCGATCGGCAAAGAGAACGAATTAGTCGCGTTTGCAACCGGAGAGGCGGCCTACATCCCGGTGGGGCGCGACGCCGATACCTCGAAGCCTGGCCGCGAACTTGAGTTAGACTTCCGCCTCAAACGAGGCGTCTGGGCGGAAGGACGCGTGTACGATGCCGAGACGCGCAAGCCGTTCACGGGCGAGATCAGCTACTACTTCTTTCGTGATCGCGAGTTGGAAGAAGCCATTCCGGGCCTTAAGCGGGCCTATGTCGACGGTCTCTATTGGACCAACGCCGACGGCGAGTTCCGCGTCCCCGTCTTGCGGACTCGCGGCATTCTGGCCTTCCGCTACGACGGCAATGGCATGAACCGCGACGGCATCGATCGCTTCGCCCGCGGATTCGGCGCCGACGCGATCGCGGGCAGCGAAGATCTTGGCGGAGCGAGGGCCTTCCCGACTGCGCCGCATTATCTCATGCCGACCAACTACGAGCGCATCGCGGAGGTTCCGGCGACCGACGGTCCGGAGGCGGTCCGCGTCGATATGCCTCTGTTCGCCAGCCCGCCGGTCACGGTGCGCGTGGTCGATGCAGACGGCAAGCCGGCGAACCGATTTCAGACCTACGGCGCCAACGAACGCTGGGGTTGGCAACGCCTGGATGGGCCGCAATTCGAAATTCAGGACTTGCAACCGGGCGAGCGCCGCAAGGTGTTCGTGTTCCAGCGAGAGAGAAATCTGGCTGGCGGGGCCTTTGTGAAATACGGCGCCAAGGACGTTGTGGAGATCAAACTGGTCAAAGCCGGCAGCGTCCGCGGCCGCTTGCTCGACGCCGATGGCGAACCGATCGACGACGCTACGCTCGACGTCTACTACGAGAAGCTCCACTCCGATGACAACTCGGCCATCTGGGCGCCGCATCCCGACTTGAGCAGGATGCCAACCAGCGTCCCCGTCGACAAACAGGGCCGCTTCCGTCTCGGCGGCCTGATTCCTGGCTGGAGCTATCATGCCCGGGCCTCGGCGCCTCGCCCCTATCAAGGCCAGACCATGAGCATCGGCATCGGGTCGGTCTTTACCGACGTGGCGGTTGAGCCGGGAGAAGAAAAAGACCTCGGCGATTTGACGGTTGAGGCCGAAAAACCAAGACCGAAACCCACGGAGGCTGAAAAGCCCGAACGCCCCGGGGAACCGAAACGCGCTTCGTCGGCTCAAGCCAAGGTCGTTCGCGGCCGCGTGACTCGCGACGGCCGGCCCGCCGCGAGCGCCGATGTGGCGATCATCGCGCGACGCACGACAGCCAAACGGGGCGGCGACCTGGGCCCGGACGGCGATATCCTGGCCGAGGGAAAGACGGACGCCAGCGGCCTGTATTCGTTGAAGTTTGCTGATGCGTCCGCCAAAACCCATGCTTACGCCAACCTCATCGCGCGGCAGCCAGGCGCCGCGATCGCCTGGCAACAGCTCAATCTGGATGCAACCGACAGCAAGCTCGATCTGGAGTTGCCCGCGGAAGAGCCGGTCCGAGGCAGGCTGATTGACCTGGAAGGCCAGCCGGCCGCGGACGTGCGATTGACGATACGAGCAATCAGCCGCCAACACGAAAGCGGCGAGATGAGCGGCGTCGGTTACCACGGAGAGGAGGTTCCAGCGGCGTGGTTTGCGCCGATCGTTTCGGACGAGCAAGGCCGGTTCGTAGTTCACGCCGTGCCGTCGGGTCATGGCGTGTCGATGGAGATCAACCAAGACGTCCGTTTCGCGCCGCTCGACATTTACCTCAGCCCGGGCGCCAACGAACAGCGCGGCGAACGCGACGCGACGTACCGTCCGCTGGTAAAGAACCTGAAGCCGGGAGAAGAGGCCGTACTCACCCTCTCGCCGGCCCAGCCCTTTGCCGGCACAGTCACGTATGCAGATAGCGGCGAGCCGGCGCCTCACGCCCGTATTTCCATTTGGGCCAGCCAGCAAGAACGTTTCGGTTCGATGGTCTCCGTCGGCGGCAGGACCGACGAGAACGGGCATTACCAGATCAGCCCCAAGCCGGGCGTGCGCTTTGGCCTGATTGCCTATCCGCCCGACGGCGTGCCGTATCTCGCGCGTCAGACTCCCTCGGAAGAACCGCTTCGCTGGAGCGCGAGCGAAGGAGTCAAGCAAGCGGATATGGCGCTGCCGCGCGGCGTGCTGGTGCACGGCAAGGTCGTGACGGCAGACAGCCAGTCCCCCATAGCCGGAGCGGCGGTTCAGTACATCCCCGAAGAATCGAACAATCCCCACGCGGCGGACGACATCCTCACGGGCTGGCAGGCCATCCAGCTAACCGATCAACAAGGGCGTTTCTCGATCGCCGTGCTTCCCGGCCCCGGGCGGCTGCTGGCGCATGGCCCGCAAGCCAAATACGTGCTTCAAGAAATCGGCGGCCGGGAACTCCGCCAAGGCAAACGCGGCGGCGAGCGAAACTATGCCCACGCAATTCTCAAGCTCGACCCGCAGCCTGGCCAGGACTCGCTCGAAGCGACGCTCGAATTGAAGCCCGGCGCCAGCGTGGCAGGGCGAATCGTCGACGAGCTCGGTAGGGCGGTTGACGAGGCGATCGTCGTCTCGCGGCTCGACGTCTCCCCCTATTCGCTCGAGTGGGAGGGCGACGCGACGCCTACGCTGGGCGGACGGTTCGAACTCACGGGCCTGGCCAAGGAAGTCGAGTACCCTGTCTCCTTTTTGGACGTCAAACGCCGACTCGGCGCCACGGAGATCATCAAGGCGGGTGAAGGAGAGCGGACCGTCGTTCTCAAGCCGTGCGGCGGCGCCACCTTGCGGGCGGTCGATAAAGACGGCAAGCCGAACGCCGGGGCCTACGTCACCGTCGAGATCGTCGTGACTCCCGGCGCCTATCGATACGATCCTTTGGCAGCCAAGTTCGGGATGTTGGCGGCGGACTCTGATTATATTGTCAACATCGATCGAACCAATCAGGCGGTTCAGCCCACAAGCGACGAACGGGGGTATATCCGCTTGCAGGCGCTGATTCCCGGCGCCAGTTATCGGATCATTGTCACGCGCGGCGGAACGTTGCGGGCGGTGAAACAGTTCCAGGCCAAGTCGAACGAGACGCTCGACTTGGGCGATATTCTCGTTGAACGCGACCAGTAGCTCGCCGGAATGTCGGCTTTCGCTCCGGCGAAAGCACGTACTTTCGCGGGAGCGAAAGTCGACGATAGGCGCCGATCTCCACTATGGCAGCGATCATCATGTATCACAACACAGCCGCCGCTTGGACGCCTTACGAACCGACCGACGCTGCTCCGTGGAACCTGCAACGCGTGGCCCATCTGCACCGCCGTGCCGGTTTCGCCGCGTCGCAGCGCGTGCTGGAGCGCGACTTGCACGACGGGCCCACGGCCGCAATCGATCGGCTGCTGGCTGGCCGGCAGCATGAGAAGACCGTGCCGGAAGACTTCGAAGCGCTGGCCGGCACGATCGGCGATGCGGCGGTCGCCTCAGGCAATATCCAACGGCTCAAGGCCTGGTGGCTGTACCGGATGATCTTTTCGCCCGACCCGCTGGGCGAACGGCTGGCGCTTGTGTGGCACAACCATTTCGCCGCCAGTTTCCGTAAGGTGCAGAATGTGGCGCTGATGCGAGAGCAGAATGAGCTGTTCCGCCGGCATGCGCGCGGCAAGTTCGCCGATTTGCTTGCGGCGGCGGTCAAGCATCCCGCAATCCTCATCTGGCTCGATGCCGACAGCAACCGTCGCCAGCATCCGAACGAAAACCTGGCCCGCGAGCTGATGGAACTGTTCACGCTGGGCGTAGGGAACTATACGGAGGCCGACGTCAAAGAAGCGGCCCGCGCGCTGACCGGCTGGACCGTGAAGAACCGCGAGTTCCGCGAAGCGGAAGCCTACCACGACGAGGGCGAGAAAACGATTCTCGGCCGCCGTGGCGCCTGGCGCGGCGATGATCTGCTGGCCATGCTCTTGGAGCAGCCGGCCGCGTCGGTGCGGCTGGCCCGCCGCGTGTGCGAGATGTTGATGGGCGAGAACGCCGTCAGCGAGCAGGCGATCGAGGGACTGGCCGCTGGTTTACGCAAGCACGAGCTGAATCTCGGCTGGGCGGTCGAGACCGTGTTGCGTTCGCAAGCTTTCTTTGCCGACGCCAACCTGGGCAATCGCGTCTTGGGGCCGGTTGAATATATCGTCGGCGCCGTGCGGTCTTTGGAGGTCTTCGATCCGCCGCCGAGCACGATTGTGCTGGCCGAGTGGGCCGGGGCCATGGGCCAAGACCTGTTCGAACCGCCCAACGTGTTCGGCTGGCCGGGCGGGCGGACCTGGATCAACGCGCGCTGGCTGATCGCCCGCGAGAACTTCGCCCAGCGGCTGGCCGACGGCGGCCTGCAGAACGCCGCGGCGCCGCCCGACTGGCTCGCCTGGGCCGAGCATCGCGACTGCGGCCACAGCGCCGACGACTTCGCCATGCTGCTCGCCGGCTCGCTTTGGCCAGGCCATGACAGCGCAGAAGTGAAACGCACGCAGCTCGCCGCGATCGGCAACGAAACGACGCTTGACAACGACAACGCCCGACGACTCGTGGCAGCGATGCTCGGATCGCCGCGGGCTCAGATCGGATGAGCCGGAAAGAGTCCAAGATCTAAAGAGAAGCCGAAAGAACAGGTTTAGCCACGGATGAAACACGGATCGAACACGGACGTAAATCGAACGTCAGCGGGCTTGCCCAGGGTTCTCCCTTGCTTTCGGCTGCGTGCGATCCGTGCTCAATCCGTGTTTCATCCGTGGCTAAATTCGAAGTCCAAAGCAGTTGGACGGTGGGGCCGATGACCTTGGACTCGGGACTTTAGACTTGGGACCTTGGAGTTTTCCGCCATGCTCACACGTCGCAATTTATTAAAACGTTCGTCGCTGCTTGCTTTGAGCCCGAGTGTGCCCGGCTTTCTGACCCGGCTGGCGCGGGCGTCGGAACCGCAAAAAAACGGCCGCGTGCTGGTGGTCATTCAGCTCGGCGGCGGCAACGACGGCATCAACACCGTCGTGCCCTACCGCGATGAAGGCTACGCCAGGCATCGCAACCAACTGCGGCTGCCCGTCGATCAGTTGCACAAGCTCAATGATCAGGTCGCCTTGCACCCGCAGATGAAGGCAATGGCTGAGTTGTTCGAGAGCCAGCGTCTGGCCGTCGTGCAGGGCGTTGGCTATCCGAATCCGAACCGCTCGCACGACGTAAGCATGGCCATCTGGCAGACGGCCCGGTTTGATCCGACGGAGCACGACAGTTACGGCTGGCTGGGACGCGCGCTGGATCAATCGCCGCAGCGGCAGGCGGGGCCGGCTTCGCTGCTGGTGGGCGACGGCGCCCTGCCCACGGCGCTCGTCGGGCGGCGCTCGGTGGCGGGAAGTTTCTCGCGACTGGATGAACTGAGCGTGCAAAACGAAGCGGCCCGCGCGACCGTTGCCGGAGCGCCGGCGGCCGACGACCTGGAGGGCTTTATTCGCCGCTCCACGCTCGACGCCTACGCCACGGCCGACGCCGTCAATGCAGCCGTCGCGCGACGGCAGGCGAAATCGAGCTATCCGAGCAACCCGTTAGGCGAACATTTGAGCATCATCGCCCGGCTGATCGAAGCTGACCTGCCGACGCGCGTCTATTATGCCGTGCAGTCAGGTTACGACACGCATTCCGTGCAACTTCCGGCGCACGGCCGGTTGCTCCGCGAACTGAGTCTGGCCTTGAAGGCCTTCCTCGACGACCTGGCCGAAAGCAAACTCGCAGAGCGAGTGACCGTGATGACTTTCAGTGAATTCGGCCGCCGCGTGGCGGAAAACGCTTCCGCCGGGACCGATCACGGCACGGCCGCGCCGCTGTTTCTGGCCGGCGGCGGCGTGCAGGCCGGATTGATCGGCGCAACGCCGAGCTTGACCGATCTGGAGCAAGGCGATTTGAAAATGGCGATCGATTTTCGCCGCGTCTACGCCGGCGTGCTGCGAGATTGGCTGGCGATCGATCCGGACGAGGTCTTGGGAGCCTCGTTCGAGCCTCTCCCGTTGTTCGCGGGTTGATTGCTGCAGCCCGCCCTCTCGTTGCGGAAGCACGTGAGAATTCCGACGGAAGCCGGGATGGTTGACGCGGATCTTCCGGCTCCCAGGAAGCGCCACGGAAGTCTCACGCGTTTCCGCTACGGGAGGAAACGAAGTCCGCTACGGAAGAAACGGTCCGCCAACTCCGGCGTGACGGGATTGTTCGCGGGCGCCGCGTCCGTTAGCCTTGCTCTTCTCGCTTCGTTTCTCCTGTTTTCGACCGACGTGGAGGCGCCTTGCCGCGATCATGCTGAAAATCTGCCGCCTGGAAACGTTCGTGATCGGAGACGGCCCGGAAATCGATCCGGATAAGGGCGGCATTGAACCGCTGGCCTGCATCCGTGTGTCTACGGAAGACGGCCTGATGGGCTTTGCCGAGGTCTTTCGCGTGCCGCCGGGCGTGGTGCAGGCCACGGTCGGCGGCGCCGACACGCATTTCGGCCGGCTGTTGATCGGCCAGGAGATCACGCACCCGGAGCGAGTCTGGCAGCACGTTTGGGACTCGCTGATCCACACCAACCGCCGCGGCTGGGAAATCATCATTCTCGGCGCTTTGGATGTGGCGATCTGGGATATTTACGGGCAGGCTCTCGGTCAGCCCGCCTGGCGTCTGCTGGGTGGAATTGAGCGCGGGTTCTTCCAGACGCACGCGGAAACCCGAACGAAGTCGGTCACGCCTTACTGCACCCTGGTCTCCGACGTGTGGGGCGGACCGGCGATGATTGCGCAGCAGACGGAGCGCGCCGGCCGCCTGCGGGAACTTGGCTACCGCGCATTCAAAGTCGAGCCGATGATGTCGCCGCCAGGGGACGTTGTGGCGCTGGCTCGCAGCGTGCGCGACCTGTTGGGACCGGACGTCACGCTGATGGTTGACGTCGGCTATTTGTTCAACGACGTGCCGACAGCGGCCCGCGTGTGCCGCGAGTTGGAAGAGCTCGACATTTTCTTCTTTGAAACGCCGTTTCCCGTCGACTCGCCGGCGGCGTACGCGCGGCTTGCGGAGCTGACTTCCCTTCCGCTGGCCACGGGCGAGCACGGCGTCACTCGCTGGGAATTCCTCGACATGATGGACCGCGGCAAAGTCTCGGTGATCCAGCCTTACGTGACGACGTGCGGCGGCCTGACCGAAGCGAAGCGGATCGTCGATCTGGCCGTGCCGCGCGGGGCCTTGGTGTGTCCGGGCAACTGGTCGACGCAAATTCTCGGAGCCGCATCGCTTCACCTGGCCGCGTATTCTCCCGTCACGCCGTTTATCGAATTCGCGCCGGCGGAAGTCTTCGATTCTCCATTGCGGAGGGAATTACAGCAGGCAGGTTTTCCCGTGACGGACGGCGTGATTGAATTCCCCGAGCGGCCGGGAATCGGCTATGACTTTCCGAAGGAGCTGGAAGCCAAATACGGCTGCATTGCACGCGCGTAGCGGAAGCGCGTGAGAATTCCGACGCACGTATTAGCCGAATGCTTCTAGATTCCGGTTCGAACGGCGCGCCAGTCGGAATTCGTGAGAATTCCGCTACGGGGGCGATGGAGTTTTCACGAATTCCGGCACGGCCGCTGGCGGCGCGTTTCAGCTCGTGTGCTGCTTGTAGTATTCTTCCGAACCGGTAAAGCCGGTGATGACGTCCTCGTTGGTCTTGCCAGCGGCGAATTGAGCCAGCCAATAGGCCAGGCCGTCAGGATCGGCGTCGCGGCCCAGGTAGTGAAAGTAGTCTTCGTTGATCAATTGCGTGTTGTTCTCGGCGCTGCCGGCGATCTGCAGCGCGACCTGCTTTCTGGTGAGGCCGGCGGCCAGTTGAGCGCTCCAGTGCGCCTCGCCGCTGGGGTCCGCCTGGCGGCCCAGCAATAACTGGTAAACGGCATCGATCCACGCCACGTCCGTCCCGCCGGCGTTCTTGTAGAATTCGTCGGAAGAGACCAGCATCGCTTCGAGTTGCTGGTCGGTCAGCCCGGCGTGCATCTGCGCGGTCCAGAAGGCGACTCCTGCGTCGTCCGCTTTGCGGCCCAGCAGTTTGGCGTAGTCGGGTTTGATGACGAAATTAGCATAGTACTCGTTACTGTGAGCGATCGCCTTGGCAACGCTGCTGATGGCCGCCCCGTCGTCGAGCAACTGCGTCCAATACGCCA
>DASZUP010000912.1:0-4219 GCA_035547635.1 Pirellulales bacterium | reverse complement strand
ATCGTGACCAGCGGCAGCACGTTCAGATAGGGACCGAGCCAGCCCGTCTTGCCAGCCAGGAATTGCGGCAGAATGGCTTCCCAATACCACAGCATGTCGGGCGCCGCCAGGTTGGAGCACCAGCGGATCGCTTCGCCCAACAGCGGTGCTTGACGCAACTCGATATCGACCGCCAGCGAACGGTAAAGGCCGAGGAAGATCGGCAACTGGACTAAAGCCGGCAAACAGCCGCTGAGCGGATTATAGTTGTGCTTGCGGAACAGTTCCTGCTGGGCCTTCGTTCGCTGCTCGACGTTGCCCTTGTACTTTTCCGCCAGCCGCTTCATCTCCGGCTGCAGTTCCTGCATCTTCTGGGCGTTGAGCGCCTGCTTGCGGCTGAGCGGGAACATGCAGCTCCGCACCAGCACCGTCAGCATGATGATCGCCAGACCGTAGTTCCGCACCACGTCGTAAAAGAAGTGCAAGATGCCGAGCATCGGCCGTGAGACCCAACCAAACCAACCGTAGTAGACCAACTCTCCCAGGCCGTAAGGCTTGGCATACCTGGCCAGCAGCCGGGGGCGCTTCGGCCCGGCGAAGATCTGGAAGCGGTCGGTGCGCTGGCCGCCGCCTGGCTCGAGCGTCGTCTTCTCGCTGATCAGGCGGCAGGAAACGTCGACCAGCTTCTGTTTGTTCTTGTCGTCCGGAATCGGGCCGACGCGCAGCGGATACGACTCGGCAAACCACTTGTCGGCCGCTTCCTGTTTCTGCGGAATCAAGACCGAGGCGAAATACTGGGCGTCGACGCCCATGTAAACCAGCGGCTGGACGAACGCTTCAGGACTTTCGTCGCTGGCCATGGTCGAAGCGCTGACCAGGCTATGCTGGAATGCGCCCTGATTAACGTAGCCGACCACGGCGTCGCGCATGCCGGGCGAGCTCCAATCGCGGCCGATTTTTGAGGAATAGGCGTACCACCAACCCTCAGTCGGCAACCCGGTCGGACCGTCGAGCCGGTAAGCCACGTCACGCGGCTCATCGCTCAGGTTTTCAATTTCCAAATGAAAGCCGAGGTGATAAGCGGGGGCGTTTACGTCCGCCGCTTCTTCCGCCTTGAGTTTCGTCAGGCTGAAGATTTTCCTGACGCGAAGCTCGTGCTCGGGCAGCACCATCTCGAATGCGACTTCGTCGGGCTTTTTCGGATCGCCCGGCAGCAGCGTCCAATTGCCGCTGCGCAGCTTCACGCCAGGCAGTTCCTCTTCGTCCCTGTCGAGCTTTTCGCCGTCAATTCTCTCAAGCGTCATCAAAAACGAGAGCGGCTGGATGTCTTTCGGATCGGTCACGCCCGGCAGCGCTTCGCGCGGCTCGCCTTTGTCTCGTCCGACCGTCTCTGCGTATTCCGGCCGAACGATCTGCAGCGGCTTGCGCGTGAGCGTCGCGGTCAGGGTGAGCGGTTTGCCGTCGCGAGAGACGGATAGCTTGACCGTATCTCCCGGCTTGCTCGCCGCCAGCACGCCATGCAGGGCAAAAACGCTGCGAACCGATTGCCCGTTCGCCGCCACGATCACGTCGTCGGGCTTCAGTCCCGCGCGATCGGCCGGCGTGCCGCGCCCGACGACGCGCACCAGGCAGCCCTTGGGTTCGACCGAGCGGATGGCGTTGAGGTGCCCCAGGTAACCGCTGCGGTCGTCCAGATCGTGGAAGCGGCGGCTGTTCAGCTCGATTCGTTCGACGGCGGCGCCGCGATTGGTGAACGTCACCAACATGCGGTAAGGATCTTGCTCGTCGGCCGAGCCGAGCGTGACCCACGCGAGAGACTGCTCTTTGACGGCCGGCTTGGACTTGGACGGCTCTTCCGCATCCTCCTGCTTCTTCCCCGCCGGCTTCTTTTCTTCTGCGGATGCAGTTTCTCCGTCCTTGGTCTCCTTGGCGGCGACGGCTCCCTTCTTGCGGCCCATTTCTTTGGCAGCTTCGCGCTTGGCGACGGCCTGACGATCAGGGGCCGCGCGCTTGTCCGCCGGGGGTTCCAGCCAGCGCATCATCAGGATGTTGACCAGCACTACCGCGACGGATAATGCGAGAAATGTATAAAAGCGCCTATCCATGCCAAATGTCCTTCACAGGAAACCGCCTTGCCGGCGGCCGTCGCCTGGCCGCTTCTTCACGCCCCGGCGATGCGGGCAAGTAGGCGACCGATCGAATGGAATGTATTCGCCAGGAGCGAGGGCGATCTTGGATCGCCGCTTCACCGTCCGTCCCGAAGCCGGTCGCCGAGGAAATTGTCGAGTTCCGGGGTGGCGTAAATCTTCTTGATCGTCTCTTCAAACGGATACTCGACTCGCCGGAACTTCACCAGGTCGTCTTCGAGCACGACATAACATGCCCTGGGATCCCCGTCGCGAGGCTGTCCGACCGAACCGACGTTGACCATCGATTTCTCGGGGGTCAACCGGTACTGATAACTGATCTCTTCCGGACTGAAGAAATTCAGCCCTTGCGTGAATACGCCCGGCACGTGCGTGTGGCCTTGGAAGCAGTGCTGCTCGACCAAGGCAAAAATCTTTTCCATTTTCCGCTGGTTGTAGATGTCTTCAGGAAAGACATACTCATTGAGCGGATTTCTCGCCGAGCCGTGCACGAACAGGAAACCGTTCTCTCGCTTGTTTCGCGGCAATTCGCCCAAGAAATCCCAACGCTTCGCATTGTCGGCCGGGCTGCCCTTGGGGCTTTCCAGTTGCTCGCGCGTCCAGAAGATGGCGCGTTCGGCGCCCGAATTGAATCCCTCGGGATCGAACAGCGCTCCCTGGTCGTGATTGCCGAGGATGCAGACGTTCATCCTCATCACTAAATCGATGCACTCGCGAGGATTAGGCCCGTAGCCGATGATATCGCCCAAGCAGTAGATTTCGGTAATCCCCTGCTTCTCGATGTCAGCTAGTACCGCCTCGAGTCCCTCGAGGTTGCTGTGAATATCACTGATTAAGGCTCGCTTCACTACCGCTGACCTTCGGCTTTACGGTCCCGCG
Organism: Pirellulales bacterium; assembly: GCA_035547635.1. Lineage (GTDB taxonomy): Bacteria > Planctomycetota > Planctomycetia > Pirellulales > JAICIG01 > JAICIG01. Next base: position 1,214 of record DASZUP010000912.1, on the reverse strand, counting down.
CCGGACTGGGCGCCCAGGCAACAAAAATCGTCCCAAATCCAATGGGCAGTCTAAGTTAGCGTCAGAGGATGGTCAAGCCGGTTTCAGGACCTGAAAAGCGACTTGGTCGGGCCGGCGCCTCGCCCTCTGAGACTGTATCATTATAGGTCGTCCTGCCATGCCGCTGCTAGGAGCAGCTTGTCGTCCATTGAGAACTTGACCTTGCGAATACTAGCCCTGGAAACCAGCGGCCGATTCGGCAGCGTGGCCGCGGCAGACGACGGCAACCTATTGCTGGAAAAAGAGTTGGATCAATCCAAACGCAGCGCATCGTCGCTGGCGCCGGCTCTTAAGGAGTTATTGGCCCAAGTCGGCTGGCGGCCGGCCGACGTGGAACTGACGGCTGTGACCGTCGGGCCTGGCTCGTTCACCGGCCTGCGGATTGGCGTGGCGACCGCCAAGGCATTCGCCTACGCAATCGGCTCGGACGTGATCGGCGTGAACACACTGGATGCCATTGCTCGACGGGCGCCGGCCGGGCAAACAGCGCGACTGGCTGCCGCGATCGATGCCGGTCGCGGTCAGGTCTTCGCAGCAGCATTCGAGCGTGACGCATCGAACCAGTGGCAAGCCATCGGCGAGACGACGCTCGGATCGATCGACGACTGGCTCGCACAGCTCTCGCCGGACATCGCGGCGACGGGCCCCGCCCTGTTAACGCTCGCCGATCGAATTCCCGCCGGCGTCCCGGTTGTTGACCAATCGCTTTGGCTGCCCACTGCCGCCGGCGTCGCTGAAATTGCGCGACTTCGATTCCTGGCCGGCCAGCGAGATGACGTCTGGACGCTGGCCCCGCTCTATCTGCGGCGCAGCGCCGCAGAGGAAACTCGGAACCGGAAATGATTGGCAGCTCGGGATGTCGAGCGCGCCAATCTCCGCTTCCGCGTAGCGGAAGCGGTGACGCTTCCGTGCCTTGAGACGCTGTCAACGGAACTCACCCGCTTTTCCGCTACGCGATCGCGCCGGGACAATCCGCCCGCGTTCCGCTTCAGTCCGCCAACGCCTCCCGCGCCGATGCAATCGTCTGATCGATTTCGCTCTCGGTGTGGGCGGTAGAAACGAACAAAGCTTCATACTGGCTGCAAGGCATGTAGACGCCTCGCTGAATCAAGTTCCAGAAATAACGGGCAAAGCGTTTGGTGTCGCAACGGCTCGCCGACGGCCAGTCGCGCACC
>DASZUP010000911.1:0-2183 GCA_035547635.1 Pirellulales bacterium | reverse complement strand
CGCAAGGCCATCTGCGCCAGCACTGCCGCGTAAGCTTTCGGTCCGCCGGCCAATGCGGCGCCGCAAGCGTCGGCGGCCAACTCTTGTTCCAACCGCAGCCGCCGGGCCAGCCAGTGTACGAGCGGATTGTAGAAGTGAAGGATCACCGCGACCTGCGCCGCGAGCCATTTCAGATAATCGCCGTGAGCCACGTGCGACGTTTCGTGGGCCAGGATGCCGCGCCGGACTTCTGCACTCCACGAACGCCAATCGGCAGGCAACAGGATCGCGGGCCGCAGCCAGCCGACGACGGCCGGCGAACCGCCGGCTCGGCCTGAGATCATCTCGCGCAACTCGATCGGCCGCCGGCAGCCCAGTTTCGCGCAGAGTTCTTCGAGCAGAGCCACGAGCGACGAATCGGTCACTCGCCGCGTGTCGCGCAGCAGCCGGTTCAACGCGAGCAAACCCGCCAGCATTCGCAACAGACCGACCCCGGTGCTCGCGGCCATCGCGGCGGCCAACCAGGCCGGCCAGCGCCATGCACGTGCATCGTGTTCTGGGCGGGAATCGACATCCAATTGATTCTGAACCTGGCTTTGCACGCGGTCCCAAATTCCGGAAAGAAGGCCGAATAGATTTGCGGTTGGCGAAGAGCCGGCAGGGGCGGAAGCAGCGTCGCTTGCAGCGCCCGCCGTTGGCGAAGGAATGAACGACGACCGCCCCGTTGGATTTGACGGCGCCTTCGCCGCCGCGTCGGATGGCTGCGCCGCCTGCCAAATCTCGGTCGAAGTCCGCCAGCGCGGCCAGGGACTGAACGACAGCGTCGCGATGCCGACCGTCATGAGCAAGACTCCGCACAGAGTCGACGCTCCCCAAGCGGGTCGCCAACGACGCAGAGAGAGATAGAGCACCGTCGCGGCAATACAAAAGCAGGTCGTTTGCAGAGCCGCCCAGGCAAAGGAGATTCCCAGCGCGTTCATCCTTGCTGCTCCTTTAATAGTTTTTGCAGTCGGGCTCGCTCTTTCGTCGAGAGTTTCTCGCGCTCCATCAGGCTCACGAGCAGCAGTTCCCGCGACCCCTGAAAGACGCGATCCAGCAAGTCGCCCAGCAGCCGGCGCGACACCTCTTCATAGGACCGCGCGGCGACGAACAGAAAAGGACGTTCGGCCGTGGTCTGTTTCAAAAACCCCTTTTCGGCGAGGATGCGCACCTGCGTGGCAACGGTTGTATAGGCGCGGTCGATTCCGGTGCGCGCCAGTTCGTCGCGGGCTTCCTGCGCCGTGATCGCGCCGCGCCTCCAAAAAACCTGCATGACCTCCAATTCGCGGTTCGTCAGTTCCTTGGCCGCCGGTCGCGCCATCTTGGCAACCTCCTTGTACGGGCGATTTGATTTCCTAGATTTGGTTATTTAGATTATGCGGTCGATCAGCGTCAAGGCCGGTTTCGCGAAGTGCGTTATTGAAACGCCGGCGCCTCGGCGAGCGATGAACTCGCCGAGGCGCGGATTTCGATCGGTTGGCTAAAGAGCTGTGAAGGGCAGAGGCCCGTCAGTCAAGCCGCAGCGTGAAACGGCAGCCGTTTCCTTAAAACTCGGCGTCTTCTTCGCCCAGCATCTGCGACATGCGGCGATCGATGATGGCCTCGGATTCCTTGGAGCGTCGGTCCAGGGCGCCCCGCAGCCGGTCAAGCTGAGCTTCGATCCGTTTGACCTCGAGTTCGCGGCGATATTGCCGCGCCTTGAAGTGCCGAGTCACCACCTCGCGGAGCTTTCCGCGAAGCTCCTCGCGAGCGGGACCTTCGGGCGTGCGGCGATACTGCTCGGCCACTTCGTGACTTTCGCGGTCGAGTCGCCGATCGAGCTGCTCCAACTCGAACATTTCTGGGTCGGTCTCGCGCAGCCGCTCGGCATCGGGCGCCATGCCCGGCATTCCTGGCATGCCCATCATCCCGGGCATCATGCCCATACCAGGCATCATGCCACCCGGCCCCATGTCGCCGCGCCGCATCCGACCGCGAGGAGGCTGCGGTTGGCGACGCCCTTCGTCGCGAACGTTATCGTCGCCTCGTCGCCGTTCGCCCTCGGGCGTTTCCTTGTCGCGTTGCCGCTCGCGTTCGGCGGCCTCCTGGTCCTGTCTCCGTTCGCGATCAGACGATTCGCGAGCCTCGCGCTCGCGTTGCTCCGTTGCAGGAGCCTCGGTCGCTGC
>DASZUP010000910.1:0-6097 GCA_035547635.1 Pirellulales bacterium | reverse complement strand
CAGGCAGGGCGAGAAACACGCGGAAGTCTCCGGCATTGCGTTGTTCGGCAACCAGCGTCTCCGGCAGGGGATGCATTCGGAACTGGTTACCGGGCGGGTAACGGATCAACGCCTTATTATGTACGTGTAGGGAGGCAACTGCCAAGAGTTTTTCATTTAGCTCTTGAGAGATATTACTTAGATTCTCATGGCCCGCGTCGTCCAATGCCCAGGACCGGCCTTTCTTGAGCGAGTGGTCTGGCGGCAAACTGCAGAGCGCTTTCGGGCTGTTTTGTTTGTGCGGCTAACCGCCGGTTGATGAGCGGCGAGACCAACTTGGAAACGCTGTGAAACCGTCCCTTGGGCACGCATCACTTCTTCTTGATTGGTTGCACGGCGCCGATATAATCGAGAGGTCTGCATCGATCCCGCCTCAAAACTTCCCGCCTTGCTCGGAGTAGCAACCAATGCTCAAGTTTCTGCAGGGGACGTCGCGCGATTGCGAAAGTATTCATCGTCGCGAATTTCTTCAAGTGGGCTCGTTGGCCGGCTTGGGGCTTACGTTGCCTGCCCTGTTGGCTGGTAGAAATGCGAGCGCCGCTCCGGCGCCTGCCAGCGACGTCAACTGTATCTTGATCTGGACGCAAGGCGGCACGAGCCATCACGACACGTTCGATCCCAAGCCCGAGGCGCCGGCGAGCGTGAAGGGCGAGTATCAGACGATCGACACGGCCGTACCGGGCGTGAAGTTCACCGAGGTCGTGCCCCGGATGGCGAAGGAGCTTAACCGCTTCGCCATCTTGCGAGGTTGGAACCCGAAGAACGCCGGACACGGCGTGGCCGACCAGTATATGATGTCGGGCCATCCGCTCAACCCGGCCGTGACTTATCCCTGCTTCGGTTCGGTAATCGCCCGTGAGAAGGGCTTCAAAACCAAGATGCCGCCGTTCATGCAACTTGGCGCCGCGGTCGACCACGCGACCTTCGGCGGCGGCACGGCGGGTATTCTGGGCGCCGAATACAACGCCTTCGAACTGCTGGCCAACCCGAACGCGACGCCGTTCAACGTGCGAGACATCACGCCGCCCAAGGGGGTGGACGTGCCGCGAATTGAACGCCGGCGCAGCATGCTCGGCGCGATCGACGCGTTGCAAAAGAAGATCGACGCTCAGCCGGCCGCCTTCGACGCGCTTGACGAGCACTATCGCACGGCGCTGAACATGATCACCGCAGCGGAAACGAAGCAGGCTTTCGACATTGACGGCGAAGACGCCGCCTTGCGGGATCGCTATGGCCGGACTCCTTTCGGACAGAGCTGCCTGCTGGCCCGCCGGCTGATCGAGTCGGGCGTGCGGTTCGTGACCGTTTCGGATGGCGGGTGGGACCATCACGCCAACCTGTTCAATGGCATCAAAGGCAAGATGCCGCCGCTGGACCAGGCAATTCCCGAGTTGCTGACCGACCTGGAGCAGCGCGGCTTGCTCTCCTCGACGCTAGTCGTCTGGCTGACCGACTTTGGACGCACGCCGAAGATCAATTCGGCCAGCGGCCGCGACCACTGGGCCAACTCCGGCTTTATTATGATGGCCGGCGCAGGAATTCCCGGCGGTTCCATCCTGGGCAGGACCGACGAGGAAGGCGGCCGACCGGTCGACGATGAGTACTTCACCGAAGACATTGCCGCCACGGTTTACACCAAGCTGGGCATTCCGCTCGACACGATCCACACGGCGCCTGACGGCCGGCCGATCCGGCTCAACGAGGGCCGCGTGATCAAGGAGTGGATTTAGCCAGCGCGGAACGGGAAACGCGGAGCGCGGAGCCCATGGAACGGAAAGCAGAAGCATCGCTCCCCAGACGCACCGGACCTTGATCAGTCAGCCGGAAACCGTAGCCGAATACGGTGAAAGCTTCGACGCTCAGAAGAAACCCATCACGGAGTCAGGCGACCATGCTGAACGTTTGGAGTGGAACGACTCGCGATTGTGAAGGCATCCGCCGCCGCTCCTTCTTGCAGATCGGCGCCCTGGCCGGTTTGGGCGTTTCATTGCCTGCGGCGCTGGCTTGCAAGCAAGCGTTGGCGGCCGAAGGCCGGACGACGCAAGACACGAATTGCATCCTGATCTGGACGCAAGGCGGCACGAGCCACCACGATACTTTCGATCCCAAGCCCGAGGCGCCGGTCAGCGTGCGAGGGCCCTTCAAGACGATCGACACGCCGACGCCGGGCGTGCAGTTCACGCACATCGTGCCGCGGATGGCCAAGGAGCAAGGGCGTTTTGCCCTGCTGCGCAGTTGGAACCCGCGCAACGGCAGCCACGGCACGGCCGACGCCTATGTGATGTCGGGCCATCCGTTCAATCCGGCAGTCACTTACCCATGCTTCGGTTCGGTCGTCAGCCGCGAGTTGGGTTTCAAAACGCCTATTCCGCCGTACATCCAATTGGGTTCCAGCATCGACCGGCGGTTCGGCGGCGGGGCGCCGGGTTACCTCGGCCTCGAACATGCGGCGTTCGAACTGCTGGCCGATCCGAGCAAAGAACCATTTGTCGTGCGGGATATCACGCCGCCGAAATCGACCGATGCCGCCCGAATCGATCGCCGCCGCAGCATGCTGGCCGCCATCGATGCCGTGCAGCAGCAGGCCGATCTACAGCCCGAGGCGTATCGGATTCTGGACGAATACTACAAGTCCGCCTTCAACATGGTGACGGCGCCGGAAACGAAGCAGGCCTTCGAGATCGACAAAGAAGACCCGGCGTTGCGAGATCGGTACGGCCGCACCAAATTCGGCCAAAGTCTGCTCCTGGCCAGGCGCTTGATCGAAGGGGGCGTGCGGTTCGTCACCGTGACCGACGGCGGCTGGGATACGCACCAGAAGAATTTTGATTCGCTCGAGAAACGGTTGATTCCGCCGGTCGATCAGGCCCTGCCTGAGTTGTTGATCGATCTCGAACAACGCGGAATGCTCGACTCCACGCTGGTCGTCTGGCTGACCGATTTCGGACGCACGCCGAAGATCAACTCGGCTAGCGGCCGCGATCACTGGTCGACGGCGGGCTTTGCCATCATGGCCGGGGCCGGCATTCCCGGCGGCGCCGTGCTCGGAAAGACCGACGGAGAAGGGGGCCGGCCGGTGGATCACGAGTACCTCAGCGAGGACATTGCCGCTACCATCTACTCGAAGTTGGGCATTCCGCTCGATTTGATCCATATCGCCCCCGACGGCCGTCCCATCCGGCTTAACGAAGGCCGTGTGATCAAAGAGTGGGTCTAGTAAGAACGCGCGGCGGCAAAGGTCGGAATGCGGAGCGAGAAACACACGTACGCCTGGTTTGGTGCGATTGGCGGCGGCCAAAAGTGAACCGAGTTTGTTGGGAGTTTGTCGATGGCCGGGATACGACGCCAGTCTGAACGTTACCGCGGGCCGTGGAGCCGTCGCGATCTACTGAGAGTCGGATCGCTCGGGCTTTCGTCCGCCCTGTTGCCAGGGTTGGCCCAGGCGGAGACGAATGCCGAACGCGGGGCGGCGCCACAGGCCAAGGCGAAGTCGGTGATCTTCTTGTGGATGGCCGGCGGCGTAACGCACCACGACTCGCTGGATCCCAAGCCCGAGGCGCCGGAAGGCATCCGCGGCACGCTGTCTCCCATCGCCACCCGATTGCCCGGCGTGCAGTTTGCCGAAAGCTGCCCCAACCTGGCGAAGATTAACGATCAGTTCTGCCTGGTGCGCAGTTTTTCGCACGGCAGCAATGACCACTTCCTGAGCCAGGTGCATTGCCTTTCGGGGCTGAAAGTAACGATGCAGCAGATCACGAGCGAGCCGAACATCGGATCGATCGTGTCGTATCTGCACGGTCCGCGCAATCAACTGCCGGGCTACATTGCCGTGCCGGGCATAACGCGGCCCGGGCCCCCGCCGGTCAATGAATTCGTAGGCGGCTGGCTAGGCGGCCAATATGCGCCATTTTGCGTGGGCGGAGAGCCGGAACAACCCGATTTCACCGTTGGCGAGAAGTCAGCCGATCCCTCGCCGCTGGCCAGCGAAGACTTGTTGCCTCAGGCTCTGGAACTGGTCGAAGGCCTCGATATCGACCGCTTGGGCCGGCGTTCGCAATTGCGCGGCGCGCTCGATCGTGCGATTGGCGACGCCGAGAAGCGCGGCGCTATGGACGGGCATTACCAGAACGCTTTCCACTTGTTGGCTGCTCCGGCCGTGCGTCGGGCGTTTGACCTGTCCGAAGAGCCTGAGCCGCTGCGAGAAAGCTACGGTCGCACCAAGATCGGCGGCCGCTGCCTGATGGCCCGCCGACTGGTAGAGGCCGGGGCGCGCTTTGTGATGGTCGACTACGGCTACGACAACGACTACGGCAACCTGTGGGACAATCACGCCGTACCCGCACAAAAGCAGCCGCACATCAGCGAGATGGCCAAACGCGGCTATCACGTGGCCGGCATCGATCGCGCGTTTGCGGCCTTGCTGACGGATCTCAAGGATCGCGGCCTGCTCGATTCGACCCTGGTCGTCTACCTGACCGAGTTTGGACGCACGCCCAAGATCAACAGCCTGGGCGGGCGCGACCATTGGGGCGCCGCGGGATCGATTTTCTTTGCCGGCGCCGGCGTGCGGGCCGGAGAAGTCATTGGCGCCACCGATCGCCAGGGCGCCTTTCCTACCGGCCGCGGTTATTCTCCCAGCGACGTGGCAGCGACGATCTATCACTCGCTGGGAATTGATCGGGCCACTCGGCTTTATGACCGGCAAAAGCGACCCCGTTTTGTCTTGCCGGAAGGCGAGCCGATCGAAGGCGTGTTCGGCTAAGGCGCGTTAGTCCCGACTGGCCGATTTTGCGCTCCCTGGCTGTGCTAGGAGTGAAACGGCGGCAGCATCTTGCAACCAGGCGGGGTGTTCACTCAACCCGGCGGTCGCGCCAATAATTGGCGGCACGGCTTGCGTGAGCAACGGCAACGACGAGGATTTCGTGGTCCAATACTTCAAACACAACCGAATAGCGGAACGTCGCGAGGAGCGCTCTGCGGTGCGGAGAACCTGGCAGAGTCTCCACCGTGGCGAAGCTCAGCGGCCGAGCTTCTATGGCGGCGAGTGCGGCGGCCAACTCGTTCAAGAATCTCGATCCGAGCCCCTGCGTCTGAGCGTTTAAATACTGAAGTGCGGCTTCAATTTCGGCCTGGGCTTCAGCAAGGATCCGCACCTTCACGGCGCGGCTTCGCTGTTTTGACGTTGCCGAAGCTCTGCCAGCACCTCATCGGCCGGCCTGGCTGTGGTCTCGCCCGAGCGATACGCAGTCGAACGGCGGTGGAGTTCCTTGACGAACTCGTCGGCCGCCTCTGCTTCTGGTTCAAGACTGTGTTCAAGGGCGATCACAACATAAGCTCGGTCTTCGGCGGAGAGGGCGAGCGCCTGCTGTAAGACGTCTTCACGCGAGGACATAAACATTTTCTCCAGTTTCCGTTGCGACATGCACGTCGCCTACTGTACTAATTCTTGCACGACAGCGAGCCTTCGTCGAGCCTTTTTCGCTTTCCTAAGCCTTCAGACCGCGACCTTCGCCCGCACGCTGGGGTGCGGCGTTTGCCGGCAGACCGTTTCAGCAGATTGCTCGAAGTACTCGGCCAGCGTGTGAATCAATCGTTCGCGTTCTGCACCGCTCATTTCCGGGTAGCAGGGCAGGAAGACCACGCCGGCCATGGTTTCGCGCGCGTCGTAAGGTTCCAGATCCGGTCGGCCAGGCGGCGCCGAAACAACGCACAGGCTTTGCCCTTGCGTGCAGTCGAAGCCTGCTTCGCGCAGCCGCTTGATCAATTGCTGCGGCTGCGGTGCATATACCGGCAAGACCCAGTGCGTATGATCTCCAGCCGCAGCCCCGGGGAAGAGCGCCTTTTCTCCCAACCGCTCCAACACTTGTCGAGCGGCTATCGCTCGGGCTTCAAGCCGCCGGCCATCGAACCGACGGAGCCGGCGTGCGAGCAACGCAAGCAGGGGCGCACAAGGCCGGCGGCGAATCTGCGCCAGCAGATCCTGCCGCGCAAAGCCTCGCACCGAGCCGTTCACCAGACGGTCCAGGTCGACGCTCAAACAACGACAAGCCGTTGCCAG
>DASZUP010000909.1:0-5692 GCA_035547635.1 Pirellulales bacterium | reverse complement strand
GTCGCGCGGATCTCGCACCTTGCCTTCCTCCAGAATCCGCGTCGCCTCCAGCACCATCGGCAGGAACAAGCGTTCCACGATCTGCTCGCCGCTCAACGTTTCCTGCTTGCGGATCAGCGGCTTGACCACATCGGCCAGCGTTGGGTCGGGCTGGCCGCGGCCTTGCTTGTCTTTGTACGCAAAAAAGCCGGCGTTCGTTTTCTGACCCAACCGGCCCGCTTTGACCATGGCGCCTAACAAGGCCGACTCGACGATCCGGTCAGGGAATGCCTCGTGCATCACCTGGCCGGCGTAATAGGCCGTATCGAGCCCGACGACGTCGTACAGCGTGATCGGCCCCATCGGCATGCCGTAGCCCTTGGCCGCGCCGTCGATCGCCTTGATGTCGATGCCGTCGAGGATCAACTCCAGGGCTTCGTTCATGTAGGGCAGCAGCAGCCGGTTGACGAGAAAACCCGGACCGTCGTTGACGACAATCGGCGACTTGCCGATCCGCTTGGCGAAGGCGACCGCCGTGGCGATCGTTTCGTCGCTTGACTTGGGACCGCGAATCACTTCGACCAGCGGCATTTTGCGCACCGGATTGAAGAAGTGAATGCCGCAGAATCGCTCGGGCCGCTTGAGCTTTTCCGCCAGCCGGCCGATGGAAATGGCCGACGTGTTCGAGGCCAAAATCGCATCATCGGCCAGCAGCGGCTCGATCCGGGCGTAAAGCTCGGCCTTGACCTTCGGGTTTTCGACGACCGCTTCGATCACCAAATCACAGCCTACAAATTCGGCGTCGAGCGTCGTGGCGTTCAGCAGCGGGGCAAACTTGAGCATCCGCTGCGGGTCAGAGGCCTTGGTCTGGCGGTTGTACGAAACCTCCTCCAGAATTTTCTGCACGCCGCCGCCCAGCGCGGGCGCTGCGGCATCAGTCAGCGTGACAGGGATTTCCCGCTTGACGACGGCCGACGAAATGCCCGAACCCATGATGCCGGCGCCGAACACGCCGACCGCCTTGATCTCGCGCGGCTTGGCCTCGAGATTTTCGACGCCCGGATCTTTCTTGTTGCGGTCCGTGAGGAAAAAGACGTTGATCAGCGCCCGGTTGACCGGCGTGCCGAACACGCCGGCAAAACCTTCGGCCTCCATCTGTCCAGCCGCGTCGGCGTCAAGCCCTGCCGAACCGAGCAGCACCTCGAGCGCGGCCAGCGGCGCGGGGTAGTGGCCCTTCGTCTGCTGCTGGATATAGGCCGAAGCGGTGGCGCCGAGAAAGCCCAACTCGGTCTCGTCGATCTCCAGCGGCTTGTTCCAGCGCTGGCGGTCTGCCAGGTATTCTTTGCTTTTCAGTTCCGCGCGGACCATGGCCACGGCCGCGGCATCGAGTTGTTCGCTCGATACGAGATCGGAAATCACGCCCATCGCCCGGGCGGTGCTGCCGTCGATCGATTCGCCGCTGGTGATCAGTTCGACGGCGTTGCCCAGGCCCGCAACGCGGGGCATGCGGACCGTGCCGCCCCAGCCGGGGAACATGCCGAGCTTGACTTCCGGAAAGCCGAACTGGGCCTTCGGGCTGGTCGTCATGATCCGCCGATCGCACCAGATCGACAGTTCGGCGCCGCCGCCGACGCACACGCCGTCAATGGCGGCCACGCTCACGCAAGGCATTTTGGCCAAGCGGGCGAACAGCTCGCGGCCGCGAGTGGCGACGGCCATGGTCTGCTCAGGCGTAGGATTCTTGGCGGCGGCGAACTCGCGCAGATCGGCGCCGGCAATAAAAATGCCGGGCTTGGCGGAACGAAAGATCAACCCGGCAAGGTCCTTGCGACCTTCGAGCTGATCCAGCAACGATTCCAGCTCTTCCAGCACCGACTGAGAGAGTATATTGGCCCCTTTGCCCGGCGCGTCGAAGGTGACGACGGCGATATCGGGTTCAGGCCAGGACAATTGCAACGTTGGATCGGGCATACGGCGATTCCTTCCGGCTCTTTTCAGCCCAGGGCGGCGCTGGTTAAGCTGTCCCGCCTTGGAGCCGACGAAAAAACTTCGTCCCAGTCGTGCTTCTCCCTCGGAGAGGCCGGTCAAGGGCCCATTCTATGGAGAAGTTTTGATCCGTCGACGCCCTGGCGCCAGGCGCCACGAGAAAGCGAACGAGCAAACACCGAAATTTTATACCACAGTCGGGCGCAGGGAAAACCGGGGAGGCGGCAAAACCGCCTTTTGGCAAACCCTGGCGGCAGAACGTAGCTCGCGCGGCGGCATCCACTTATGAACTCCACGACCGCCCGACGCCGAACGCCTCTGCCGCTCAGCTTGCTGTATGTCGGACTCGTTGCCGCGCTGGCGTGGGCATTTATTGCAAAGTTCCGAGCGAACGACCTGCCCGGATTGCAGGACCGCCCCTGGGTGCTGGGCTTAGTGATCGCCAGCCTGGCGATTTCGGCCGCCGGCTGGATCGGCGTGGCGCTGGTCTTACGCCGCGTGCTGGACGCCGTGGGCGTGGAAGGCCTGGCGACGATCGGGTTGATCTCGGGCTTGCACTTCGCGGTCTCTTATACCGCGGTGCTGTTCGCCACGATGCTGCGCCCGCTCTTCGGACCGTTCGTGATTTTCGTGACGGGGCTGGGCGACGAGGGCATTCCGTGCTTGCTGCTGGCGGTCCTGATCACGCTCTTGCCGCGGCCCGGAACGTTGATGTTGACCTATCTCACGCTGTTCACGTTGAACTGCGTGTTCGGCGGCTCGTTCGGTTTGATTCAACTGCTGTTCGTCACCATCAGCATCGCGCTGGGCGAAGGCATTCTGGCGGCGATGAGGGTAACGACCGGAGAGAGTCTGCGGCAGACGGGCGCAAGTCCTTCGCCAGCAATTGTGTGGCGAATGGCTGTGGCCGTCGGGCTGGTCAACGCCGCCCCGCTGCTGGTTCAGTATTGCGTGTACCAGGTGATGTATCGCCTGGAACTGGCAACCTGGTTCATTGCAGCCGGCACGTTGATCCCGGGCTTTCTGTACGGCGGTATCGGCGCAGCGATCGGCACGTTGTTGGGCTTTCGGCTGCGGAGGATCGCCCGATGAACGCGCCCGCTCTGGCAGTGGATCAACTCAGCTTCACGTTTGCCGGCCGTGTGGCGCCGACGCTCGAGGAAATTTCGTTCTCGCTGGAGCCCGGCTCCTGGACCGTACTGGCCGGCCGCTCCGGCTCGGGCAAGAGTACGCTGCTGCGCGCGGCCGCCGGTTTGATTCCGCACCATTCCGCCGGCGTGATGCAAGGCGCCGTCCGCTTGTTCGGTCGCGATACGCGTCATTGCAACCCGCAAGAACTGGCGAACCTGGCCGGAGTGGTGCTGCAATCACCCGATGATCAGATCTGCACGACCACGGCGGTCGCGGAGATTGCCTTCGGCTTGGAGAACCTGGCGTTGCCGCCGGAGGAAATCGGTCGCCGGGTCGATGAAGCGCTCGACCGGCTCGACATGGCGGAGAGGCCCAAGCAATCGACGCAGCAGCTTTCCGGAGGACAAAAGCAGCGATTGGCGTTGGCGGCCATCATGGCCATGCGTCCGAAGCTGCTGATGCTCGACGAGCCGCTCAGTCAGCTCGACGCCGCATCGGTCGCCGAACTGCTGGAGGAATTATCGCGGTTGCGGCAGACCGGGCTGACGATCCTGTTCATCGAGCATCGGCTCGACGAAGTTCTCGGCTATGCCGATCGAGTGCTCGTGATCGATCAGGGGCGTTTGCTCGACGACGTCTCTGTCGACCAGACCGATCGCTTGTGCGCTAGCCTCGCCGCCGCCGGTCTGGCGCCCCCCGAAACGATGCAGTTGGCGCAAGCCGTCGGGCGAAAGCCGGTTCTGTCCATCGACGCCTTGTGCGAGTCGCTGGCGCCTGGCGAGAAAGCTTCTCGCACGCACGAGAATTCCGACGCCGCAGCATCAAGCGTGCCAGCTACAGGCGAGGGCCAAACGCTTTTGCGAGTAGCGTCGCTAGCGGTCGGTTTTCCGCGGGCGGCGCAACCGGTATTTCGAGAGGTGAGCTTTGCGCTTCGTGCGGGAGAACGAGTGGCCGTAGCAGGGCCCAACGGATCCGGCAAGAGCACTCTGCTGGCCGCGTTGGCGGGGCTGCTGAAGCCAAACTCTGGAACGATCGAGACGAGCGGCGAAAAGCGGCCGGCTTGCGCTTTGGTGCTGCAAAACCCGGACTTGTCGCTGTTCTGCAACAGCGTGCGGGAGGAATTGTCATTCGGTCCCCGGCAAATGGCGGCGGACGAGGCGGAGATCGCCGCTCGCGTGTCCGAGACCGCGGCACATCTGGACCTGAGCGACATGCTCGACGAACCGCCGCTGGCGCTGAGCCAGGGGCAGCGGCTGCGCGTGGCGGTCGGGGCCCTGCTGACGTTGCAGCCGCAGTTGTTGCTGCTCGACGAACCAACGACCGGGCAGGATCAGCCGTTGGTCGCCAGGCTGCTCGACGCCGTGGCCGGCCCCATCGCCGAAAGCCAGACGCAAGCGTTGCTGTTCAGCACGCACGACTTGCGCAGCCTGGTCCGCTATGCCGACCGGGTGCTCGTCTTGAGCGAAGGCCGCCTGCTGGCCGATTGCACGCCGGAAGCGCTGTTGGAAGACGACGCCTTGCTGGCCGCCGCCCGGCTGCGGCGCACGCCGCTGTTCGAAGTGCGGCGCCACTTGGGCCTGCGAGGACGCACGGTGGCCGGACTGGCCGAGGAGTTGCGGCCTTGAGTCATCCGTTTCCGCTCACGGAAAACGCCGCCCGCGGCTGGCTGGCTGCCGTCGACCCGCGATTGAAGATCGTCTGGGTCGCTTCGCTTTCGCTATTGAGCGTGCTGGTCGATTCGACCGCTGCGCTGGCTGCGTTACTCGTGTTGGCGGCGTGGCCGCTGGCCGGTTTGCGATTGAGCTCGCGCGCCTGGCTGGCGATTGGCGGCATCGTGCTGGCGACGGCCTGGAGCACGCTGGTGAGTCAGGCGGTGTTTTATACTTTCGAACCGCGCACGGCGCTATTTACGATCGTGCCGAACTTCCCTATCGGCTCCTGGGAATTCCCCGGCGTGCGGTTCTATCGCGAAGGCGCCGAATACGGCTTGCTGCAATCGCTACGGTTTTCCGCCTTGGCGTTGGCGGGTCTGGCGGTCTGCTTGTCGACCAGTCCCGAACGACTGCTGGCCGGGCTGGTGCGGCTCGGCGTGCCGGTTGGCGTCGCCTTCATGGCCATGACCGCCTTGCGTTTCCTGCCGGCCATGCTCGACGAGTGGGCGACCGTCCGTCGTGCGCGTCGGCTGCGCGGCTATCGGGGCAGCCAGCGCTTCGGCCCCAGCGACTGGCTGCACGCGGCGCGCAGCGAACTGCAGTTGTTCCTGCCCCTGTTAGCCGCTGCGCTCCGGCGCGCCAACGTGCTGGCCATGGCCGTTTCTAGCCGCGGGTTCTCACCCAATGCGGAGCGGACGTTCTATCCCGAGCTGCGAATGCGACTGCCCGAACGCGTCGGGGTCGTGCTGCTGATGGCCCTGCTCTCGCTGGTAATCCTGGTCAAGTTGCTATTCTGGACGTCGCCAGGCTGGCTCGAATCGGCCCCGGAGTGGCACGCGCGGCTGACAAGCTTGGCGAGTTGGCTCTGAATCTGTAGCGGAACTCGTGAGAGTTCCGGGCCACATCAAGGCGCCCGAGCGTCTATGGGCGGCTGCACAGTTTTT
>DASZUP010000908.1:0-7912 GCA_035547635.1 Pirellulales bacterium | reverse complement strand
AACTCGTGCTCGACCTCTTCCATGTAAATGAAGAACGTCGAGAAGTGGACGATGCCCGCGGCGTCGGTGTGATGGAATTCCACGCGCCGCGTGGTGCGGAAGACGCCGCTCATGAAACGGCCTCGGTCAAGGCGGCAGGCTGGCCTGACAAGACTTGTTGATACAAGGCCAACGTCCGCTCGGCCATCCGCGCCGCCGTATAGCGATCGTGAATCGCCTCGCGGCCGCGACGGCCCATCTCGTCGGCGGCCGACCGGTCAAGCGCGAGTTGCTGCAGTTTTTCGGCCAATGATGCGGGGTTGCCCGGCTCGCACAACAAACCGCCTCCGGTGTCTTCGATCAGTTCGGGAAACGTGCCGTGCGCCGGCAGTACCAGGGGCGTGGCATTGGCTAGCGCTTCCAGCACGGAGAGCCCCTTGCTCTCACGGTATACGGTCGGCACGCTCATCACGTCGAGTGTTTGCAAAAACGCGACTTTCTGTGCGCGGTCCAACTCGCCGACGTATTCAAAGTCCTGTTCCCAGCCCCAACTGCGAATCCTGGCGTGGATCTCTTCAAAGTATTTGCGATCGCCCCCGCCCAGGTAACCGGCCGCTCGCAGCCGCAACGGCGGCAAGCCGGGCTGCTGCTTCAAAAGCTGAAAGGCCTCGACCAGTTGGTGGAAGCCTTTGTCGTGGCAGATGCGGGCGAAGTAGCCGATTGTGAAAGGGGCCTCGGCCGCCGATGCGGAGCGCATGCCGTGGCCGGCCAGGTTCAAGCCGTGGGGAATGACGTGAATGCGCTGGCGGTCGATTTCCAGGTACTCGGTCATATACTCGGCAAAGTAGCGGTTGAGCGCGACGAACGAGGAAACGTCGGCGGCCCGCTCTCGCAGCACCGCGCGGGCTCGCTCGTAATACTTGGGCGGCAGCTTCTCCAGAAAGATGTCTTCGCCGGAGAGCGAACAAACGACCGGCACGTCGAGCCGCCGCGCAATTTCGCGGGCCATGCCCGTCAGCATCGAGTTGGAAAGGTGGACCACGTCAGGTCGTCCTTCGCGCTGGAGCCAATCGACCAGCTTGGTCACTTCCTTGCGCTGCCGGCCCTGTTCTCCTTCGAGCATCGAGACGGTCAGCGCTCCGAGCTTGGCGGGATTGACGCTCGAATTCAGCTTCGACAGCGCGTTGAGCAGACGGGGCGAATCGAGCACCCGGTCGAACCACTGCGGCGTGTAGCGGAACAATCCGGAAAGTTGCTGCAGGTAGACGTTGATGCCGCCGAACAGCACGAGCGGCTGGCTGACGTCGACTTCGTCAGTGCGAATCGGAGTGTAGGTGGGAACTAGCGTCACGTCGGCGCCGGCCGCCAACAGCGCAGCCGCCAGCGTGTTGTCGTGCAGGCAACTGCCGCAGTACATGCCGGCGGCGCCGGCGGCCAGGTAGACAATCTTCATAGCTCGAACGCCGTCACGCGGGGCCGCCGGCGAAAATGAGACGCCGGAGGCCGCGCCAGTCGGTTTTCACGAATCGAGGGGCGTGACAATTTCGATCAATTCTACCGCGGGTTCCTCATTGCAGTCGATCAAGGCCGTCCGCCCGTAGGCCACCTTCTGACCGTCGGCGCCGAACAGCCGACGCAACTCCGCGCCCATCTCCACGCGCCACAGCGAACATAACTGCACCCGCCGCAGAACGTTATGCTGGATCAAGATGCGGCCCAGCGGCGTGGCTTCGCTCTCGATTTCTTTGGCCACCTCGGGGGACAGGTATTGGAGGTTGACCCGCATAATGCCGTACTGCACCACGCGGCCGTCGGATTGACGCTCCAGGAGAATCTTGCGGGCGTAGTGCTGCGGAGTCACCAGCTTTTCCAGCACTCGCACGTTGACCGGCGAGCCATGGAATTCTTCCACGGTCACCGTCATGTGGGCGTTGTGAGCGAGCAGCTTGCGCGGAATTTCCGGCAGCTCCTCGGGCGTCACTTCGGTAAACTCGCCGAGCTCTTCGCGCGAACCGTAAAACAGGCCGGTCAGCGTATCGAGGTCGGGCGTTATCGGGTGCGGTTGGCTCGTCATTATGAGTCCTGATTTTACCCGCACTAGGGTGGGAAGCTTACGGCGCCGCGGCGGGTGCGCTGGCGGCCGGCAAGGAGGGCATGATCACGGGAGGGGCCGCCTCGGCGGTGCGCTCCAGAACGGAGTCGACCAGATAGTAAAGTAGTCGACGCAATTCCTCGCCTTGCACCTCATCGGCCACCGCTTCCGCCCGTTCCTGGTATTTGTCGACTAGCCGCGCCGCCTTTTCAAACACGCCCGCCGACTGATAAAGCTGTCGGATTCGCAAAATGGTCTGTTCGTTGACCGTGTCGGCCGCGGCCAGAGCTTCCAGCTCGGCGCGGTCTTGTTCATTCAGCGCCTCCAAGGCCAGGGCCCACAACACGGTCGGCCGGCCGCCCAGCACGTCGCCGCCGGCCAGCAGCTTGTTGTGGTTGTCTCCTTGCCAGTCATTCAGATCATTGAGGATCTGGAATGCGACGCCCAAATGACGGGCGAACTGGCCGACCCATGCGGCATCGGCGACCGGTCCGGCAAGACGCAGTCCGGAATACAAGGCCGCTTCGAAGGCGGGCGAGGTCTTCAACGCGTAAATCTTCAAGGCGTCGAGCGGGGTCAGCTTCTTGTTGAGCGAGTCTCGCCATAACAGCTCGGCGCCTTGACCCTCGGTGAGCTTCATGTGCGCGTCGGCCAGCCGATCAAGCACGTCGGCCGCGGCCTCGGCGCCGATGGCCGCGGCGTCGCGGCTGATCAGGCGGTAGCCCAGGCCGATCAGGTAATCGCCCACATTGATGGCCGTAGGCATGCCGAACTTGCGGTGCAGCGTCGGATCGCCGTAGCGGAACTGGTCGTCGTCCTCGATATCGTCGTGGACCAGCGAGGCCTTGTGGAAGGTTTCGATCGACAGCGCCGCCCGCTTGACGGAATCGGAAAAGGCCGCCACTTTCTCGGCGCCGTCGGCGCCGGTCGCCTCGCCGCCGGTCAAGGCGTCGTAAACGGCCAGGGTGATGAAGGGCCGCGAGTGTTTGCCGCCCTTGGCCAAAAAGTCGTAGGCAATCGCCTCGGTGCCGGCCACCGGATCGAGCCCCGAGACGCCTTGGCCGTTGAGCTGCGCCAGGCTCGGCCCGCCGCGCAGTCTTGGCGCCAGCCGTTCCAGTTCGGCCGGCTCGAAGATGTTGGCCGCCGCGCGCATCAGATGCACGTAGGTCTTGGTCTGCACCTGGGGCGTTTCGTGCCGGGTGTTGATCATGTTCATCACCCAGTCTTCGTCGACCGACGTGTTGCGGCAATCGCTCGACAGCAGCGGCACGGCCATGCAGGGGATCCCGGCCAGCAGGATCTTGTCGATCGCCTTCTCCAACACGTTCAAGCACGCCACGCCGATGATCGCGTCGACATAGCCGCTGACAATGATCTTCAGCACGATCGGCGAGCCTTCGGCCACCAGCACCTTGTAGCCCAGCTCTTCAGCCCGGGTGCGGAAATCGGCAATGGTGCAAGCGCCGCAGCGGCGGCAGTCGAGCCCGAAATCGTCATAGTCCGCCGGGCAGCCTTCGGCGTGCTTCAGGCAGTGCGGCAGCAGAAACAACCGACGCTCGAAAGGCACCGCGGCCACCTGGGCGAACCAGAATTCGGTGGCCAACGACACCATCGTCCAGCCGAGAAACCCTTCGGGCAGACCCGCTTGCTCCAGCGTGGCCCGGGCGACTGTTTCCAGTTCGTCTTTTCCCAGCGGCCGCGACTTGTCGAGCCTGGCGGCCACCTCGGCGCAGCGAGCCCGTAATTGCTCCCGCGCGTCCTTGGTCTCCGGCACCAGCTTCAGGTGGCTGGTGTTGCGGCGCCCCTTCTTGGAACGTTTCGACTGCTCTAGTTGCTCGGCCAAGGGGTGTTCGACGGGTGCGGTCGCCAAGGTGGAGCCTCGTGGGTCTAGTGCCGATCTGGTTTCAGAGAGAAAGTCTAGCAGGGAGAGATTCGGGGCGGGTTGGCTGACGGGTTGGCGGATCTGCGAGGCTGGGCGGCGCGTGGCGCTGCCTGGCGAAGGATTTGGGGGCGGGCAGGTTCTCCAAAAGTCAGGCTTTCCAAACTTCCGCGACGGGCGCCGACTCGACCTTGGCGCCGACCTCCACCTGGGTCGACTCCTCGCGCCGGCACGCGACCGCCTGTCCTAACGCCGCCACCGTAAAGATCAGCGGATACAGGGTCTCATAATACCACAACTTGGCGAAGTAAAAACCAATCGGGGAACTTTCGCCGTGTCGCCCATTCTCGACTGCCGAAACGAGCCAGGCAAGTCCCTTTTCGGCAACGGCTTGCGTCTCCGCCGCAGGCGTGGTTGACAACAACGCTTCGAGCGCCAATGCGGTTTCCTCGACGGCCGAGACTGCGCACTGCCTCTTGGCAGGGCAGGGGGGGACGCCGCCCCAGCCGCCGTCGCAATTCTGCTGGCCCGCCAGCCAGGCCAGACCTCTCCGTGCCACCGGACTCTCAAGCCGCCCGAAATCTCGATAAGCCAACAAGACCTTCGCCGTGCCGTAGATCGGGTTGGCTTCCTGCGGATGGTGCTGGTTGCCGAACCAGAGTGGAATCCAACTGCCGTCGGCTCGCTGCTGCCGCTCTAGGTAGGCAAATCCGCGGCGAACCGCCTCGGCTATCTGAACAGGACCCGCCGAGCGGTGGGCGTCAGCCCCCTGGTTTGCCAAGCTCTTCGCGGCCTTCTCGGCCTCTTCCTCGGCCGCCTGAGTGCCGATGGTTTCCCAGGCCCGCAGCGCTCGCATCACGTGGGCGGTCAGGTCGGCGCCGCTACGGTCGAACGGAAGCTTGCCCCAACCGCGGCAAAAGGTCGGCCAGCCGCCATCGGAATTCTGCAAATCCAGCAACCAGCGGATTCCCGCCTCGGCTGATTCATCGATCTGCCGTCGTTGCCCCGCATCGGTTGCAGACTTTCTCAACGCGGCCAACGCCAACAAGGCCCCGGGCGTATCGTCGGCGTCCGGCACGGAGCCGCTTAAGTCGCTCCAGCCCCAACCGCCCGGCGCCGCCCCGGTGTAAGGGTGCGGTTCGCGCTCCTGGCAACTGAGCAGCCACGGCAAGCAGCGGTCGCCGACTTCTGCCAGGCTCTCGGTATCTCCTGGCGACTTATCTGCCGCTGCAGGGGCAATGTGCAATGTGCTACCCGCAACCCGCCCATCTCGAGCCGATTCTTCGCCGCCGGAGATCGCGTTGAGCGAGAGGGTCGTGACCCACGTCGCCAGATTGGTATCGATGGGCCACGAGCCGTCCGCTCGGGCGGAGGCCGTCAGAAAGCTGATGCCGCGGCGCGTGACCGGATGACGCCCTTGGCCAATGCTGGCCAGGCTCATCACCACGAAGCTCGTCAGCGGCGTAGCTTCCAGAAAGCCGCCGCTGGCCGGCTGCATTTGTTCCAGAACTTGCAGGCTCTTGTCGACCGCCGCCGCACGCACGGCGCGGACCAACGGATTGAGCGGTTTGCGGTGGAAGTAGCGCGCCTGGCCGATCGCAACCAATGCCGGGATGGCGTAGCTGACGACCGGCAATCGCAGGAACCGGTACCACGATTGCGGCAGACAAGCCAGCTCAAACGGCAGCGGCGAGACTTCGCTCCAAGGAGTCAGACCGGCCAAGGCGCAGTTCGTCAGAATCGGCACGGCGAAAGTCTTGTCTTTGCCATACCGGCGCCGCAGTCCTTCAATGCCCCCCTGGGCCGCCACGTAGGCGTCGGCCCGTTCGAGCAAACCGGCGTGCCGGGCGGGAACGCAGGTCAACTGAAAAGCGGCGCGGACCAACATGGTGGTGGCAATGTTGGACAGGCTCTTATCCGTATCGCCCCAGCCGCCGTCGGCATTTTGCGAGCGAGCCAGCCAGTCGATCCCTCGAAAGATCAATTCGCTGAAGCGCTCCTCGTCATCCGCCGAGCGGCCGGAAGCGCCGGCAGGAGCGTGCCTGCGAACCAGAGACAATGCGCTGACCGCCGTTGCCGTCGACAGGGCCGAACTGGATAGCTCGCCGACCCAATGCCCTTCAGGCACGCGCTGCGCGAGCAGATCGCGACGCGCTGTCTGGTAAGCGGCCAACAATCTTTCAGTATCGACCATTCGCGAGCAGGTCGCCGTCGCCGCTTGGGTTGATCGTCGCGGCGGCGCTCCAACGGTGAACTCGGCGAAGTGCGGCCGCCAGGGGCCGGCGTTCGCCGTGAAACTGCCTTCCAGCGGCAACAGGCCCATGACTTGCGTCACCCCGCCTTGCTTTGCTTTGCCGCAACGGCTGTTCAGTGTAAGTAGCCCTTGGGCCACTGTCGAGAACCGCCCCACGTCTGGGCGGCAGGGTGTTCCGGTTCGGTGGTTTGAGCCCGCCGGCCTGCTATACTTGAAACCGTCCGCGATGCACCCTGAACTTTTTCGAGGCGTCCATGTATCTGAAAATGGCCAAGCGGGTTCTGCTGGAGACCGACAAGCGGCTGGTCTGGAAGCTGGCCTGGAACATGGGCTACAAGGGGATGCGTTCGGTCCAACGCTATAAGAAGCGCCTGAAACGCGGCGAGTACTTCCCGCCGTTCATCTATATCTCCATCATCAATAGCTGCAATCTGCGCTGCCAGGGCTGCTGGGTCGACGTGGCGGCCGAGCGGCAGACGATCGATCTGCAGGCCATGAACCGCTTGATCGGCGAGGCCAAACAGGCTGGCAACAGCTTCTTCGGCATCCTCGGGGGCGAGCCGTTCATGCACCCCGAGCTGCTCGAAATCCTCGGTCAGCACCCCGATTGTTATTTTCAGGTCTTCACCAACGGACAGTTGATTACCGACGCCGTGGCCAAAGAGCTGCGCCGCCTGGGCAACGTCACGCCGCTGGTGAGCATCGAAGGGACGGAGATCGTCAGCGACGTGCGTCGGGGACGATCAGGCGTCTACTCGCGTTCGATGGCCGGGCTCCAACACTGCCTGGATAACAAGGTGCTGACCGGCGTCTGCACCAGTCTCTGCCGGACCAACATCGACGATCTGCTGACCGAAGCCTGGGTCGACCGGCTGATCGAGATGGGGGCGATGTACCTCTGGTATCACACCTATCGTCCGGTCGGGCCCGATGCGAATCCCGACCTGGCACTCTCGCCCGAACAGCAACGCCGCGCAAGGCAGTTCGTGGTCGACATGCGAGTCAAAAAACCGATCGGCGTGATCGACGCCTACTACGACGATCGCGGGCAGGCGCTCTGCCCGGCGGCCACCGGCATCAGCCACCATATCAGCCCCTGGGGCGACATTGAGCCTTGTCCGATCGTGCAATTCGCCAAAGAGTCGATCCACGAAGATCGTCCGCTGGTCGAGAAGTTCCAGCAGTCGGCTTTCTTGCGCGACTTCCGCGAGCTGGCTTCGTCCACCACGCGCGGATGCATTGTGCTGGAGCGGCCCGACTTGCTGAAAGAGCTTGCCGAGAAGCATGGCGCTCGCGACACGACGGCCCGCAAGACCGCGCTGGCCGAGTTGGAAAGCATGCAAGCAAGGCCTTCTCAGTACGCCCCAGGCGCCGAGATTCCGGAGAAGAGCTGGTTTTACCGCTTTGCCAAGAAGCACTTCTTCAACGACTTCGGAGCCTATGCCGGCAAGACTTTGCCCCCGCCCCCCGCAGCGCCGCCGACCGAGCCAGGGATGTCGCTGCCGGTGATTCAGGCTTGATGGAGCGGATTCAAATCGAACTAGTTGGGCAGTGCGGTTCGACGCCGGTATTTTTCCGCCACGATCCGGGCTCGTCCCGGTCGAGCGATGATTTGTAGCTAGACCGGTTAGCGCGCTGAGATTCGCATTGCCCTTTTCCGCATTTCTCCGCCGCCACAGGCGGCGGAGAAATGCGGAAAAGGGCAATG
>DASZUP010000907.1:0-2383 GCA_035547635.1 Pirellulales bacterium | reverse complement strand
CCCCAAGCTGCACATCGCCTGCATGGGCGTCGAAAAGATCATTCCCCGCGCCAAGGATCTGGCCGTGTTCCTGCGTTTGCTGGCGCGTTCAGCGACCGGACAGCCGATCACGACCTACTCATCGCACTTTCATGGGCCGCGACCCGGCGGGGAATTGCACATCGTCCTGGTCGACAACGGGCGGAGCGAGATCCTGGCCAGCGATGATTTTCGTCGCTCGCTGAATTGCATCCGCTGCGGCGCCTGCATGAACACCTGTCCCGTCTACCGCCGCAGCGGCGGCCATAGCTACGCCGCAACCGTGCCCGGCCCGATCGGCTCGATCCTGTCGCCGGCGCGCGACGCGCAGACGCACCGCAGCCTGCCGTTCGCCTGCAGCCTGTGCGGCTCGTGCACCGACGTCTGCCCGGTGAAAATCGACTTGCACCATCAGTTATTAACCTGGCGCAAGGAGATCGCCCATCGCGGTTTGCTGCCCGTCTCCAAACGCTGGTCGATGAAACTGGCCAGCATCGTGCTGCGAAATGGCTGGCTCTATCGACTTTCCGGCAAGCTGGCCCGGGCCATCGTTCCGCGGCTGCCCCGCTTTCTGATTTACAACCGCTTCAACGCCTGGGGGCAAAAGCGAGAACTCCCAAAGTTCCCCGCCAAAAGCTTCCGCGAACTCTATCAACAGCGCCGCCGGCGCGACCAGAACCATGGACAGTAAGGCAGCCATCCTCGCCGCCATTCGCAAACGCACGCTCGAGCCGCGCGCCCTGCCCGACTTGGAGCAGGCATGGATCACGTACGAAGATCGGGCCGCGCAATTCAGCGAGCTCCTCGAATCGGTCGGGGGACGGTGCGCGCCGGTCGAAGGCCTGGGCGCCGTGCAATCCGGCTTGGAGGAACTGGAAGCCTATCGCGAAGCGCGGCGCATCGTCTCGCTGGTCGAGGGCGTCGGTCGAGCAAACGTCGACCTGGAAACAATCGAAGATCCGCACGCGTTGGAGGATCTTGACTTCGCCGTCCTTCCCGGCCAGTTTGCAGTGGCAGAGAACGGCGCCGTCTGGTTTTCAGCCGGCGGCGTGAAACATCGGGTCGTGCCGTTCATCACGCAGCACTTGGCGCTGGTCGTGCCGGCGGACCAGCTCCTGGATAACATGCACCAGGCCTACGATCGGCTGGCCTTCTCCGAGCCCGGCTTTGGCACGTTCATCTCCGGTCCATCCAAGACAGCCGACATCGAGCAATCGCTGGTGATTGGCGCCCATGGCCCGAGATCGCTGACGGTATTTCTCTGCCGGTAGGGCAGGTTGCTGGCGCCTCGCCCTGACGGTAAAAAGATCACTTTTTCGGTGGTGTCTTGACGAAGTTGTAGTCAAACAAGGGTTTGTTGGGCTGGCAAAAAAAATGGGGGCAAAAAGATGAGGGCAGCCTTCATTTCCCAGCTGTTCGAGATTCTTCTGGAACTGTTGAGTTGGAGGCTCTGTCCCTCTTCTCATTTTTCTGCCCCCATTTTTTTGCCTGCGGAAGGCCAACCAGACGGCTACTGCGAGTCCTTCGGCTTCCAACTATCGAGCAATTGCTCGAGTTCGAACTGGCGGGGTTGCGTCTGCAGGACGATCAAGCAAGAAGACGCCGCGTCGAACTCGATCCGCGCCGGCCCGCCGGCGTCTTCCCAACTGCTCGGGGCCAGTTCGCTCTTGATGCGCTCAATCAGGACGTCAGCGGGCTGATCCGCGTCGATCAGATCTTTCGCCGCATAGAACTCGACTTCGTACCGCTGGCGAATGGTCTCAGCAGAGGCGATAAGCAGCGTTTTCGCATTGACGATTTGGAAGGATAGTCTGAGCGGTTCCAGCAGCGACGTCAGCGCATCGCCCAGTGGTTCATCGGCCGCCGTCAATTTAGCCTCGGACTTTTCCGAGGCGCCAACCGTAGCCATATCCAGCCCGTCGAACAGAATCTGCGCGCCCGTCGCGCCGCGCAGGTGCTCGACAATCTCCGCCAGCGGCGCGGCTTGATGAAAATTGGCCGTCACCGGCGAGTTCAGCAGCGCTTCGGCCACGTCATAACTGCTCGCCAGCGAACGCGGCCGCCCGTCCTCTTCGCCCAACGCCGGTTTGCCGCGGGCAATTCGCAACTTGTCCAGAAAGTTGGAGACCTGCTGCGCGACCGGCGCCGTTTGCCGAAGAACCAGTTGGTCGCCGTCCAATTCGATGGTGCCCGGGCCGCCGGCGCCTTGCCAGGCCGTCGGTTCGACAAATCGTTCGACGGCGCCGGCCAGATCGTTGCGGACCAGGTCGTCATCCGAACTGCCGGCAAGCAAGTCCCTCACGTCGAACTTGAAATCCTTCAGGTTCTGCTCGCGCCGTTTGGGATGGGTGACCAGCGCCTGTCC
>DASZUP010000906.1:0-16631 GCA_035547635.1 Pirellulales bacterium | reverse complement strand
AGCCGGTAGTTGCCCAGCTTCGGATCGCCGCCGGCATCGACCGGGTTACAACGCGCGCCGAGATATGCGGCGCGCTGATAAAAGCCCTGTCGCGAGTTGTACGCTTCCGGAATGCAGACATAGGCGGGCATGCCGGGCCGTTGCGGACCGCGGAGCCGCGAGACCACGGCCCCCTGCGCCGGCTGCTGCTGGCCTCGCTCGCGAGCGCTTAGCAGCGGGTAGCCAGTTTGCACCCAGTGCGAAGCGTCGTCGTGAACGCTCAGGTTGTGGTGCAGCGAGCGGATCACGGTCAGCTTGTCGGCCAGCGGCGCGTGCTTGGGCAGCAAATCGCAAACGTCGAAGCCCGGCAGGCTGGTGGGAATCGGGCGAAACGGACCGCGAATTTCCTCCGGCGCCCGCGGCTTCATATCGAACATGTCGATATGCGACGGTCCGCCAGCCAGCCAGAAGAAGATCACCGCCGTATCGCGGCGCCGCTCCGCGGCCTGGGCCTGCCGCGCGGTAAGCACGTCGGCGAGGGACAAGCCAGCAAGCGGCAAAGCGCCGAGTGCGAGCAACTGCCTCCGCGAACAGCGGCGGGCGTCCAGCGGAGGATTCCCGGAAATCTCAAGCATCTGCGCTGCTCCGCAAAGGGATACAAGCTGGACGAAAGACGCTGAGGAAAGCCGGCCCCCTTGAAGCTCAGCCCAAGTAGCCGGCTTTTACCAACTGCGTATAACTCGTCAGTCCGGCGACGAATATAAAGAACAAACCGGCCAGGAACAACGCAATTCGGATAAACCAGTTTGGCCGCAACTCACGCGGCAGCAGGATCACGTTGACCGCCAGCGCGTGCCAGCAACTGAAGCCCAGGGCGTAGTTAAAAAAGTTGCCGGCGATGACCAACAGCAGCTTGCCTTCGACCAGGAACAGCATCAGCAGCCCCAGCCCGACGTAGGCGCAGAGCACGCCGAAGTAGAGCTTGCCAATGGCGCGCGGGTCGACGCGGCGGAGCCGCGGGCTGGCGGTCCAGAAGACGTCGAGCCAGCGACGAATAGCGCCGTCGGCGGTGCTACAGGCGGTTGGCGCCAGCACCAGCAGCCCGCAGAACAGCGTCATGAACCAGAAGAAGTTGCCCCACATGGCGCCGTGAATGCCATTGACGTACTCGCCGATATTGGTGGCGGTCATGCCGGCTGCGGTCCAGTTGTCGGCCTGGGTTCCGCGCCGCAGGAACTGCACGGACAGGATGCTGGGCAGTCCCAGCCCGATGAAGCAGGCGGGCATCCACACGACCAGTTGATCTCGCATCACGTGCCGGTACCAGCGCCGCCAGCGCGGCAGCGATTCTTCGGTGACCTCGAATACGCAGCCGACGTGCGACAATTGCAAATGATGGCCGCCGACGACGCTGGGAATGGCGCCGACGTGCGAGCCCATGCCCCAGCCCTGGTCTCGCGTATAGTTGCTCAGCGGCGTGTTCGATAGTCCGCCCTGGCCCGAGATGGCGACCATCGCGCACAGGATGGCGATCATGTTGAAGTTGATATCCGGAAATCCGCGCCCTTCGGCGAGCGAGAGGAAGATATTGTCAACATTGTCGCCGTCGCGGATGCCGTCTTGATCGACGTCGTTGAATTCGCCCGGCTTGTCCTCGATTTCTTCCTCGACGACGTCCAGCCGGCCGTCGCCGTCCCAGTCTTCGCCCGGATCGAGCTTGCCGTTGCCGTTAAGGTCTTCGCCGCGCGTGACCGGCACGTTGCCGAATTTGACAAAGCCGCTGGCGATCTCCCTCCAGGTGCTGGGCTGCGAATAGAGAAACGCCACCACCATCAAAAAGCCGAAGACCGTGACGATCTTGAAGGACATCACGACTTTCAGCGAGTTGTAGACCTTGCCGCCGAAAATCAGCGGAACCATGGCCAGCACGTAGATTGCGGCGCCAATGCCGGTGAGCAGGCTCTTGTCCGTGATGTCGAATCCGAGCAGGCTGAACAGCACGTCGAGCGAGTTCGGATCGGGCATGCGCTGATACATCAGCGCGAAGACGGGCGTGGCGGCGCTGGAGGCCAGATAGGGAAACACGGCCCCAAAATCGAGAATCAAGTAGATCATCAGCCAGAACATCGGGCCGGGGGGCGTGCGGAATTTTCCGGTGAAAATCGGCTCGCCGCTGTAAAGCGTGTAGCGGCTGATCTCCAGGTTGTAGACCACCTGAGAAAGAATGCTGAGCGTGGCCAGCCACAGCAGCGCCCCGCCGTAACGGGCGGTGACCAGCGGCCCCATCAGCCACTCGCCGCCGCCGATGGCCGCGCCTCCCATCAGCAAACCTGGCCCCAACATGGAAGCCCAATTCTTCCAGGTAAACACCGGCGCATCAGGCAATTCGCCCGTCGTCCAGCGGGGCATTGCGGAAACGCCCGGATGGGGCGCTTCGAAGCCAGGTTTCTCGCTCGAAGCGGGGGGGGCGATGGTCGTAGCGGGGGATGGGCTGGAAGTCGAGTCCATGCAAATTCTGTCGGGAAAGGCGGGGCCCCTGGCAAGGTTACAAATCCTTTTGATAATGCCAACATTTGCAGCACTAAGCAAGCAATTGCTCCCGCTAAATTTCTCCGGCAACCAAGAACTTTTCTGCAGCTTTGTGCGGCGCGATCCCCGCACGGCATCGCTGAGAGCGATCCATCAGGCGCAGCGGCGGCGCTCGACGAGCGCTGGTCAAGCAGCATTTGCCCGCTATTATCAGTTTGCTTCGCTGGCTCGCAGAACGTTTTCAGATCTCGTCACTCCGCCCTGAGACAACGACTATGAACTCCAATAGTCCGCCGCCCTCTGCCGCGCACTCGCTCTACGAACGCTTGGGCGGCGTGTACGCCATCGCCGCCGTCGTGGACGACTTCATCGACCGCGTGATGGATGACCCTCGCTTGAATGCGAATCCCAAGGTCGACGAGGCCCACCATCGCGTCGCTCGCGCCGGCTTCAAGTACCTGGTGACCGAGCAGGTCTGCCAGGCGACCGGCGGGCCGCAAATCTACACCGGCCGCACGATGCGCGATTCGCACGCCGAATTGGAAATCACGCAGCAGGAATGGCTGGCCTTTCTGGACGACCTGCAGCAGACGTTCGACCGCTTCGGCGTGCCGGCCGCTGAACGCGCCGAACTGCTCGCCATCGTCGAGAGTACAAAAGCCGACATCGTGATCGACTGAATTCCGGGCGGCTGCGGCCGACCGCTTCGAAAATACCGCCGCGAGAGGAACGCATGCCTCAAACCCCGCACGTCGAAAAACACTTCACCGCCTCAGAGACCGTGCGCGACGTCGTGATCGGCATGTCCGACGGCTTGACGGTGCCCTTCGCCTTGGCCGCGGGGCTGTCGGGCGCCGTGCAAGCGACCGGCATCGTCGTCACGGCCGGCGTCGCCGAAATCGCCGCCGGCTCCATCGCCATGGGACTGGGCGGATACCTGGCCGCCAAGACCGACGCAGAGCATTTCGCTTCGGAACGCGCGCGCGAAGAACAGGAGACGTACGACGTGCCGGAGGTCGAAGCGGCGGAAGTCGCCGAGATCTTTCGCAGCTACGGCCTGGACGATCAGGCGATCGTCAGCGCGGTGGCCGCCTTGCGATCCAATCGCGACCGCTGGGTCGATTTCATGATGCGGTTCGAGCTGGGACTGGAAGAGCCCGACCCGAAGCGGGCAGCCGCCAGCGCACTGACGATCGCGCTGTCTTACATCGTCGGCGGTTTCGTGCCGCTGTCTCCCTACATCGTGCTGCCCTGGCTTGGTTTTCCGTCCGTACACCAAGGGCTCATCGGCTCTGTCGTCATTACCATCATGGCGCTCGTCGCGTTCGGCTACATCAAGGGGCGGTTCACCACGCCGCGTCCTTGGCGCAGCGCCTGGCAGACGGTCGCCGTCGGCGGATTTGCGGCGGCCACGGCCTTCGTGGTGGCCAAACTGATCGGCTGACGGCCGATCCCGAGCGTCAGGCACAGCAGGGGGCTTGCGCGGCAGCCGGCGCCTCTTGGGGACGCAAACGGTCGGATTGCGCCGGCTTTGCCCGTCGTGCCGTCCGTCTACGCGGCGATCGCCGCGCCGCCGACGAACGCCGATTGACTTTCGCTGTCAGGAACCTAAGTGAACTATATAGGCGATTCTTCGCGCTCATGACACGGGCGATCGCCTTCGCTGGCGGCTCGGAAGGCGTTCGCTCTTTGTTCGACAAGCGGCCAGCAAGCACGTCGCCAAGGCTCTCCGCGTGACTCACTTCGACTGGCTTGTACTCATCAGCGCGTTCGTTTTGATCGTCGACCTGGTCGGCGGCATAGCGATTGGCTGGTGGATTCGCGATGCGAACAGCTCGCACGATGCATTCAACGCCAAAGCGGCGATCGACTCGTTGCGGCAGCTCCACGACTTGACTTGCGACGTGGCAGGCCGCGTCGGCCAGCACCTCAGCCGGGTCGACGCCATCAGTCAGGAACTGATTACGCTGCGGTCTTCCTGCAAGAGCCCGAAAGATCGGGCCGTGGTCGACGCCGTATCGCAGATCGTGCAGATCAACGAGGAACTCACCAGCCAGTTGTCGCAAGCCAAGCTCAAGTTGTGCAAGCAGGCCGAGGTCATTGAGGCCCAGGCCGCAGCCGCCATGGCCGATCTCGTCACCGGATTGCCGAACCGTCGCGGCTTCGACGACGAATTGCGCCGCGGCATGGCCCAGTGGCAACAGCTCGACACGCCGTTGTCGATCGTACTGATCGACGTTGACAATCTGCAGGAGTTGCAGCAGAAACACGGTCAGGACGCCGCTGATGACGTGCTGCGCGGCGTGGCCCAGATTCTCAATGAAACCATGCGGGCCATGGATTTCATCTCCCGCTACTCCGAAGATCAATTCGCCGTGATGTTTCCCAGCACGCACCTGGGAGACGCCAAGCAGGCGGCCGAGCGCGTGCGCAGCGCGGTGGAAAGCCGCGCGTTCCGCGTGGAGGAAACGCCCGTCAAGATTACCGTCAGCGAAGGCGTGACCGAAGCGCTGCCGGGCGACGACGCCGAGACGCTCGTCGAGCGGACGTTCACGGCGCTGGCGGCCTCGCGCGAGGCGGGGCGCAACTGCGCGCATCTGCACGACGGGGCCCGATGCGAAGCCATTCCGCCCGAGTCCGGCGGAGCCCGCAACGGGGTCAATCTCGGCACGGAAGAGCTTCAGGCGCTGGCCCGGCAGTTGCAATCGCAACCCGCCGATCCCAATACAGATCCCTTGACGGGCTTACTGAACCGCCGCTGCTTCTTCGAGGCCTTGCGGCATCGCATCTCGGAACACAACCTGGGCGGCGAGCCTCTGTGTCTTGTGCTGTTGGATCTCGATCAGCTCAAGGGCCTGAACCGGACGCACGGCCAATTGGTCGGAGACGTCGTGCTGCGGACCATTGCGCAGATCATTCGCACGGCCATGCGGCCCCACTTGGACATGGCCGCGCGCTATGAAGACGCCAAGCTGGCGCTCGTGCTGCCGCACGCCGAATTGGATGACGCGCTGGCCGTCGCAGAACGCATTCGCCGAGCGACCGCCGCCTGCAAGCTGCGAGCGGAGGGCGCCGAACTGAGCGTGACCGTCAGCGGCGGCGTGGCCCAACTGCCGCACGGCGGCGACTCCGTAGGGCTCATCAAGCTGGCGGACATCGCGCTGAAGACGGCGAAAACTTCGGGCCGCAACTGCAGTTGTTACCACGACGGCGTGCGGCCTCACACGCTGGCCGGCTCGGCGTGCGCCACGATGGCGTGACGACCTGGACGTCACGGAGAGGCTGTCGCTGATACTCAAGACGGCAAGTTGTGGCCGTACCGTGGTCATTACGCTCCTGCTTGATGTAAGCCGCGGCCGACGGCCGCGCCGAACTGGTTCCCCTCACGGCGGAGCGTGAGGAGTACTGTACGCTCGATGTCTACCCGCTGACAAAAGGCGGTCTTGAACCATGCTTGAACCCGCCGTCGTGCAGGCGGCTGGACGCGTCCCCGGCGCCTGGCCATGCGGACAAACTCATTTCTGCCGCGCTTCGGGCGGGAAAAGAATGGGTAGCGGAGATTCCGGCGTTTGAAGGTTCTTATTCGCTGCAGCGCCACATCTGGCTCAATCTTTTCTGAGAAGAAAGCCGCCGCGGCGCGCATCTTGCACCGCAGCGGCGACAAAGCGGCGGAGCGGAAGCCATGGGCGCTGCGAACGAGGCGCCGCCTGCGACTTCGAACGCGATCAAGGCTTGCGAAGCCAGACGGGCGACGCCGGGATATAAGAAGGGAGACCATCATCAATTCTGAGGACGAACCGTCGAAAGGCGTGAATCGCGAATTCGTGCTGCGAGCTCTCACGGCGGTGGGAATGGGCGCGGCAATCGTCGTGCTGGCGATTCTGCTCTGGTATGCGCGGCGCGTATTCCTGTTGGCGTTCGCCGGCATTCTTTTGGCCGTGCTGTTGCAAACTCTGGCGGCGTGGCTGAAACGCTTCACGGGCCTGCCCTATCGCTGGTCGGTGGCGGTCGTCGTGCTGGCGCTGCTCGGCGGCATCGGCCTGCTGGGCTGGCTGGTCGGATCGGGAGTATCGCAGCAGCTCGACGAATTAGCGGAGGCTCTGCCGAACTCCGTCGACAAGTTGCGAGACCGATTAGACCAGACGACTTGGGGCAAGCGGCTCGCCACCCGCCTGCCCCAGGCGGCGCAATCGATTTCTCCGCAAGACGTGCTGGCGCCGGCGACGGGAGTTGTGTCCGGACTGTTAGGCTTTCTCGTCAATCTGGTCGTGATCCTCTTCGTCGGGTTGTACGGGGCGGCCCAGCCCGGCTGGTATTTGCACGGTTTTTTGCACCTGTTTCCGCCGCCTCGCCGCGAGCGGCTGCGTCATGTGTTGCAGGAAACGGGCGATGCGTTGCGGTGGTGGCTGATCGGCCAATTGGTCTCGATGACCGCGGTGGGACTCTTGACGGGCTTGGGGCTCTGGCTGTTGGGAGCACAACTGCCGATCGCTCTGGCCTTGTTGGCCTTTGCCATGGACGCCATTCCCAACCTGGGCCCCATTCTGGCCGGAGTGCCTGCGATTCTGCTGGCCTCGGCTCAAGGCCCGTCCCAGGCGCTCTACGTTGCTCTGCTGTACGTCGGCATCAACGCGGTGGAAGGCTACGTGCTTATTCCGCTCGTCCAGATGCGGACCGTAAAACTACCTCCGGCGTTGCTGATTCTGGCCGTCCTGGCATTCAGCATGCTCGGCGGCCCGCTGGGCGCTTTGGTCGCAGCCCCCTTCTTGCTCACGATCATCAACCTGGTGCGCATGCTCTACGTGGAAGACGCTCTAGGAGATCACTCGCTGGCATCGGAGCAGTAACGGCGTGCCCGATGGCCGTGCAGTTCCCGGGCGAGATGGCGGCGCGACATGGGGGCTGAGAGGCCTCCCTGGCGCTGCGTCGGCCAGTTTCCATCCGCTGCGAGCGTCATAGGCGGCGCCTTCGAAAGACCGTCTGGCGCCCCCGTCCCCAGTTGGCGCCTGAAATTCGCTATATGGCCCCCCTGCGTGCTGGGTGCAGCAGGAAGTCGGCGCATCATTTGCAACGGGGTGAGGCGTAGACATCGCCGCCCCGCCCCATCGATCGCACGGCGCCGCCCGCGTCACGTGCCGAGCGTTGGCCATGCGCCGATGGGGCGCGTGGGCGCGAATTGAACGACCGAAAATTGCTTTCTTTACTAACAAGGGCTCCCGACAATGGCGACGACCACCAAAGATGCTCCGAAGACAACCGACCGTTCCGAGCAAGGCAACGCCCAGGAGTTGATCCGCGGCTTGAACGAAGATCTGGCGGGCGAATTGCAGGCCATGATCATGTACCTGCACTACTCGGCTACGCTGACCGGCCCGTATCGCAACGAGCTGCGCGATCTGTTCCAGGCGGAGATCGCCGACGAACAGCGGCACGCACAGTTCCTGTCTGACAAGATCGCGGCGCTCGGCGGCGAACCGACGACCACGCCCCGAGAAGTGCCGCAAGCGCACCAGCCGCGTGAAATGCTGCAATGCGTGCTCGAGGCGGAAAAGCAGGCCATTCAGGACTACAAGCAGCGCGTCGAACAGGCCGAGGCGTTCGGCGACCTGGGGCTCAAAGTCGAATTGGAGAACCAGGTCAGTGATGAAACGCGCCACAAGGAAGAAATCGAGCGCATCCTGGCCGGCTGGACCAGCAGCTAACAAGCACGGCTCGGATGGCTCGAACAAAACAGGCGGCGGGAAGTGCGCTTTCCGCCGCCTGTTTTCGTTTTTCTCTGCTTTGCACTGCCACGTTCCGCCTGAGCGGCAAGGCTGCCGCGCGAGTCACAGCAGGAGGTGCATGGGCTGGGCCAGTTCGCGGAACCGCTCGGCGGACATGGCTACCGTGTCCCAGCGCGGCGAGATCTGCCGGGCGTGAAACGCGTAATGCTCGAGCCGAATGGCCACGAAGGCGTAGAGCGAGCCGCGAAACTCGAAGAGCTGGTCGACCGGCAGCGGAGAACGATCGCCCAGCACGCTGTAGGCGAACACGAACAGTGCTTCAAAACGTTCGCCGAACAACCGCTCCCACTGCGCCATGCTCGACAGGTCGTCGCGCGTCGACCAGTTCTTCCAGTACTGTTTCTGTTTTCCGCCGGGAAAACGCCGCCCTTTGACGTCGACCAGCCAGGTCGCCCCGGTCGACGAAGAGACGATGAAATCGAGACTCTTGATGGAAGCGTCGGCCAGCAGGCTGCGTTTGCCCTCGTCGACGGCGACGTAGGGCGCACGGCGCGAACGCAGATATTCTTCGAAGGCCGCCTCGTAGTGATTGTCGCGGTTGGCCATCGTCGCCCCGGCCTTCGCTGCGATCCGCTCAGCGAGGGTCTGTCTTGAGACGCTGGAGAATCTCCGAGACCTTCCGTACGACGGCTTCGTACTGCGAAGCCTCGTTCAGTTCAACGCTGCTCGTCTCGCCCTGCACCAGGTTCTTGATCTGACACGCGCCTTGCGCAAACTCGTCTTCGCCGATGATGATCGCCACGGGAAAGCCGCGACGATCCGCATACTTGAGTTGATGCCCAAGCCGCTTAGCATCGGGATAGATTTCCACTCCCAAGCCGGCCCCCCGCAGCCGCGCCGCCAGGCGAAGGTAATCGTGCAAGCGATCGACGGCGAAATAGGGAATGAAGACTTCCGCCGGCGTGGCGACCTTGGCCAGCAGCCCCAGTTCTTCCATCGCCGCCAGCAGCCGGTCGAGCCCCAGCGACGCGCCGATGCCGGGCAATTCCTGACTGGTGTACAGACCAGCCAGGTTGTCGTACCGTCCGCCCGAGCAGACGCTGCCGATACCCGGCAAGCGATCGAGAAACGTCTCGAAAATCGTGCCGGTGTAATAGTCGAGGCCGCGGGCGATGGAGACGTCGAGCTTCAGCCGCGCTTCGTCGACTCCCGCGGCCGCGACGGCCTTGATCAGATCGGCCAGCCGTGCGACGCCTTCCAGCCCTTTCTCGCTGCCCGCCACCAGCGGTTCGAGCGCCGCGAGCACCTCGGCGTTGCCGCCGGAAAGTTCGGCCATGCGCAGCACCTCCGCGGCTTGCTGCGAGGTGGCGCCGGCGGCGGCTTCCATTTCGGCCGCGACTTTCTCCGGACCGACTTTGCCGAGTTTGTCCAGCGCTCGAAGCACGGCCGCGGCTCGGTCGCCCAGACCTAAACGTTCCAGCAAGCCGGAGAGCACCATCCGGTTGTTGACGCGGATCGTAAAGTCATCGAAGCCGATGGCGCGCATCAGGTCGTGAATCACCAGCGCCGTTTCGATATCGGAAACGATGGAGTGCGTGCCGATCGTGTCGAAGTCGCACTGCATGAATTCGCGGTAACGTCCGCGCTGGGTGTTTTCGCCGCGCCATACGGACGCAATGTGATACCGCTTGAACGGCGTGCCGAGCTGGCCGATGTGCTGGGCCGCGAAGCGCGCGAACGGCACGGTCAAGTCGAACCGCATGCCGACAGCCCGGCCGCCGTGATCCTCGAACTTGTAGAGCTGCTTGTCGGTCTCTTCGCCCCCCTTGCCCGTGAGGACTTCCAGGTATTCGAGCGCCGGCGTGTCGATCGGGCTGAAGCCGTACGAACGATACACGCGGCGCGCGGTTTCGATCAGCCGCTCGCGCGGACTCATGGCCTCGGGCAGGTAGTCGCGAAAGCCCTTCAGCGTTCTCGGGTCAATGCGCTTGGCGCCGCTCACAACAAGTCTCTCGATCTATCGAATCAGGTCTATCGGATGCCCGCTGCACCGCTTCTGCGCGACCGGAACGTCAATGGACGATCTTCAACAGCGGCGGTTTGCGGCTGCGCTGGACCTTGCCGCGCTTCGGCGGCAGGAACGCTTCCACGAATTCCTCGACTTGCTCGGGCGTTTCGAAATAACGTTCGTAGACGTAATCGTCCTCGTATTCGCAGCCGTCGGTCGAGTAGTCGCGGCAGATTTGCGGCCGGGTTTCGTAAATGCCGCAGCGGTTGTCCGGTTGCAGGTGCTTGCACTGGGTGTGGACCAGCAGATACCAGGTGTCGTCTTCGATAAAGACGGTCGCCGCCTCGTGCAGCAGATACCAGCGGATGTAATCAAAATCCTTCTGTTCCGTCGGCGTGTCGATCGGCAGGGCGAAGTATTTGCAGCATTTGGCCGTGCAGTGGTTGCACAGGCAATCGTCGGCAGACACGTCTTCGCGTCGAATCTTTTTAGGCAGTGCAGTCGCCATCGGCGGGTCTCGATAAATGCTTTGGCGGACCGTTCCTCTCGCTTCGCGGCACAGCGGGTCCACACGGGTTCTCTTGGGGACGGTTGCGCGCCGCGCAGGGTTCAGCCGGTCGCAACAAATTGCTTTCAAGCCTGGCCGAGCGACAAGCAGAACGAACCGCAAACGCCGCCCGTAAAGCGGCGCTCGACGGCGGCTCATGCCGCTTGCCTGGAACAGGCGGCGGACAGGCTTAGAGAAAAAGCTAGCAGACGCCGGCGCAAAAGGCCAGAGTCACGGCTTGGCCGACAGCTTGGCGCTGGGCCGCACGACGTTGCGAGCCAGGCCCAGCTTTTCCAACGCCAGGATGGTCAGATAGGTGACGTCGAACTCCCACCAGCGATGGCCGTGCGCTGCGCTGCGCTGGTCGGCGTGATGGTTGTTGTGCCAACCTTCGCCGTTGCTGATCAAGGCGACGAACCAATTGTTCTGGCTGTTCTCGTCGGTCTCGTAGTTGCGGTATCCCCACAGGTGCGCCAGCGAGTTGACGCTCCAGGTGATGTGCCAGACCATGACGGTCCGCAGCCACACGCCCCAGACCAGCAAGCTCAAGCCGAACTGGACGCCGCCCATCGGCTCGCCGGTCAACGCCCAGCCGCTGCCGAACCCGGCGAGAAAGAACACGCCCCATTGCACCAGGTTGATCCAGACCCAGGCCAAGTTGCGTTCCAGGGCAAAGTAGAACGGATCTCGCAACACATCGCGTGCATAGCGATCGTAGGAAGCCATCGTGTTGACTTCGCGATTCTCGACGAAGATCCATCCCAGGTGGCCCCACAAGAACGTCACCAGCGGGCTATGCGGATCAGGCTGCTCGTCCGAATACTGGTGGTGCATCCGATGAATGGCGACCCAGCGGGCCGGAGTGTCTTGCAAGCAGCAGACCCCGAGCAGGGCGAACGTGTGCTCCAGCCATTTCGGGCAGGTAAAACCCTGGTGCGTGAGCAAACGGTGGTAGCACAGGTTAATGCCCAGCGTGCCGAAGAAGTACAGGCCGCAAAACGCCAGCGCCACCCCGGTCCAACTGAACAGCCAAGGGATACAGGCCAGCAGCGCCAGCAGATGGTACACGACGATGCTGATGGCATACGGCCAGAGCACCCTCACTGGCGGGACCGTGGCAGGCAACTCTAACTTGTTCCTGCCAATCGCCGCACGGCGCTGGCGCCGCGTCAAACGATTTTCGGGCGCATCGGCAACCGCTGACTGCGACTCGGTCTCGCGACCACCCGTAGGTTGCCCCGGATCAGGAGCAATTCTTGATTCGACGGCCATAGTCGGCAGATTCCTCACTTCCCCCCATCTAACCATCTTGACGCCATGGCAGATGAAGTCAATTGGTCAAGGTCGTTCGAATATAGCTGGGATCGAAATTTGGCGATATTGCAACTCGGCGAAAATCTTCCGCTTGTCGCGGGGAAACCATGCGACTAGGGTAAAACTCGAGATCGCAAGACGCGAAGCGCATGGAACGGGGCGTCGTGCTGCTTTTCGGGCTGGCAGTGCGAGAACAGCACCAGTCGCGGAAGTTGTTCCCCATAGAATCTTTACGTTGAGGCGAATGCTGTTGTTTCCTTTTTATGAGAGGTCAAGGATGACCCCTGTTCCCTCCAGGCCCGCTCAGCCGACAGGCGCCCCCGCTGACGGCGGGCGTAAGCTACGCTTTGATCGAGCTCATGCCGCGATTCCGGCCCCCAACGGGGCCCGTCCAAACGGCGGCCAGCCAAAGACTCACTGACGCCGGGTGCAGCAGCGGCCGCGCGCGGAACTCGAGGAAGACGCCATGCAGGTTGTGATCACCGCCGTCGGTCCTGATAACCGAGGACTGGCCGACCCGATCATTCACTACGTGACCGGGATCGGGGCCAACATTGCCGAAATACAGATGTACGACCACGACGAACAGTGCGTGTTCGCCATGCTGTTGCGAATCGGACTGCCCGCCGATCGGCTGCCGGAGTTACGGCAGGCGATGACGGAGATCGGCGAATTGAAAAGACTGTCGATTCGCGTCTGGTCTCCCGATGAGCGCGCCTCGCGCCCGCGGCTGGCTATCTGCACGACGTACCGCACCGAGCCTCCTCTGGCGCTGTTGCGCGCTCTGCGAGACGGCCGCATCAAGGCCGAAGCGGCGCTGATGCTCGGCAATCGACCCCACTGCCGCGCGCTGGCCGAGCAGTTTGGAGTGGTGTGGCAGGATATTGGCGACAGCGCCGGCGCCGCCGATGATGAGCGGATGATCCAACTGTGCGACGAGCGCCAGATCGACTATCTGATTCTGGCCCGCTACATGCGAGTGTTGCCGGCCAGCAGTTGCTGGAAGTACGCCGGCGGCCGGATCATCAACCTGCACCATGGGCTATTGCCCAGCTTTCCGGGATTGCGGCCGTATCACGACGCCTATGCCAGCCGCATGCTGACCTATGGCGCCACCTGCCACTTCATCGTGCCCGATCTCGACGCGGGCAACCAGATCATCTACCAGTCGACGTTCACCGTGCCGCCTGGCATGTCGCTGGACGACGTGATGCGGTTAGGCCAGGAAGACAACGAGCCGCATTGCCTGGTCGAAGGCGTGCGCCGGGTCGTCGATCGCGAAGTGCAGCTTCACTTCCATCGGGTGATCGCCGCGAAGTAGGAGCCGCGGGCGGAGAGCAGGGCTGAGGATAAAGCTACCTACCCCGTCCGCCCGCATAGCGGACGATGCAGTACAAGGCGCGGAAGCCGTCGCGCCAGGTGATCTTCTTGCCTTCGGCATACGTACGGCCCTGGTACGTGATCGGCCGTTCGTACACGCGAATGCCGGGCATGGCGGCGACTTTCGCCGTCAGTTCCGGCTCAATGCCGAAACGCTGCTCGCGGAGCGTGGGCGCAATTCGCTGAATCACGTCGCGGCGGAAGGCCTTATAACAGGTCTCCATGTCGGTCAGGTTCAAATTGGTCATGGCGTTGGAGAGCAACGTCAGAACCTTATTGCCGACCGAGTGCCAGAAGTAGAGCACCCGCTGATTGTCGCCCGTAAATCGGCTGCCGAAGACGACGTCGGCCACGTCGTCGACGATCGGCTGGATCAGCTTTTCGAACTCGGCCGGATCGTATTCCAAGTCGGCGTCTTGCACGATGACCACGTCGCCGGAGGCATGGCTGAAGCCGGTGCGCAAGGCCGAACCTTTGCCCTGATTCACCTCGTGCATGATGATCTTCATGTCCGGCTCGTCTTGCCAGCTCTTGAGAAGTTCGCGCGTGCCGTCCGTGCTGCCGTCGTCGACGATGATCATTTCGACCGGCACGCCCGAACTGCGCACCCGCTGGACGACCTCGCCGATCGTCTGCAATTCGTTGAACACGGGAATGACCACCGACAGCACGAAACTGGGCGGCAAGCGGTAGATCCCGAGTCTGCGGCAGGCGCTGCGGCCCAATAACCGCTCTGCCAATTCAACGCGTTCATTGCTTTCGCACGACTCAAGGGCTTCAATCAATTGCCGGAGCGCCGCGCGCGGATCCATACTATTTGTGGCCGCGGAATCGCCGGTAGATGCGGGGTGGCTCATGCTTTTCTCTCTCGCATTCTGAAATCATCCGCCTGGCGACATGACGACGAAGCCATTGCAGTTATCCTAAATCTCGCATTATCTCGCGTGCAAGATCAGCATTGCTTCGAGTCCAACCGCACAACGAACATTTTTTTACAACGAAAAAGCCGAGAACTTGCGGCACTTTTGCTGCGCTCCGATTTATCGCGCCGAATGATTCTTGACAATCTCGATTTGCTCCCCACAATACGCGAATGTGTTTGGAGGCAGAAACTTCACCGCTCCGCTCCGCCGTTCCGGCGGTGGATCGATAGATTTTCGATAGCGTTCCTTTTCAGACTTTTGAAAGGCCAGACAATGCGGCACGGCCAAAGCGCCCTGCCTGATTTGTTGTTTGGTTGCGCTAGAAGTTTGCGCCTCCCAACACGCGCTGCTGCACTGGTTTGCCGAGCGAGAGATCGTCGGCGGACCGGTGCTGCCGGCTTGAGCAAATTGCTGGGGGGCGGCGATGTAGGGATCGGATGTCGGCGACCCAGGTCGTGGCCAGGATGTCCCCCCCAGGTTTTTCGCTCATGCTCTGCGGCGGCCAATGCAACGCACCGTTCATGGCTTTCGTTGGCGCTGCCGATCTCCCAGCGGCACGTTTCTTAAACCGCCTCTCTTGCCATGCCCCGTTGCTTGATCGGTATCGGCGCAAACCTCGGCGACCGAGCCTCAACCGTGTCGCGCGCGGTCCAGCGGCTTGAGAAAAGCGAGGGCGTGACGTTGCTGGCGCAAAGCCGCAACTTCGAAACTGTGCCGATCGGCGGACCTGCGGGACAAGGGGCCTATCTGAACGCGGCGGCGTTGATCGAGACTTCGCTCGCCCCCGAGCCGTTGCTTGAACTCCTGCAGCAAGTCGAGAGCGAACTGGGACGTCAGCGGCTGGTTCGCTGGGGGGCGAGATCGATCGATCTGGATCTGTTGCTGTACGACCAGCTCGAACTCGCGACGCCGCGGCTTGTCATTCCCCACCCCCGACTGGCCGTCCGCCGTTTCGTGCTGGAAGGCGCTGCGGAAATTGCCGGGGAAATGGTTCATCCGTCCATTGGGTGGACCATTGAGCGATTGTGGCGGCATCTGTCGCAAGCCCTTTCATACGCGGCCATTGCGGGTCCGCCCGGCGCCGGCAAAACGTGGTTAGCCGAGCAGCTTGCCTCTTCGCCTCTCCGGCGGTGCATCACGGATGTCTCCCCTGCTAGCATAGCGGCCGCCGTCCAACGCTCTCCTGCGGCCGAATCGTCTGGCCGCGCCGTGCACACTGAGATAGAATTCCTCGCCGGTCGACAGCGTCTGCTCTCACGAGATCGCTGGCCCCCAGGCGGAGATTGGGCGATCAGCGACTTCTGGTTCGATCAATCGTTGGCCTGGTCGGCGGCTCTCGACGCCAAGGGCCAGTCCGCGGTGCAAGCCGCCTGGCGGCGGATGCAACCGGACGTTGTGCCGCCCAAGTTGCTGATTGTGCTCGAAGCGCCGCCAGGGAGAGATGACGTCGCTCGAGACATGAGCGTTGCGCTCGACGCCTTAAGCCGGCGGCCGGAAATCGGACCCGTGTTGCGGTTGCGGGCCGACGACCAAAACGCAATGCTGCAAGAAGCGTCGGCTGCCTTGGCGGCCATGCGATAACCGCTGGCACGCTGGCGCATCCGATCGGATGCAGTTCCCATTCCGCATTTCCTGTTAGAGCTTCGAGACCGAATGTCCCCACCCACGCAGGCCTCCTCCCGCATTGCCGCGCCGACGGTCGTCGCCTCGCGCGAGGCGCTGCGAGAAGCGGTGCGAACCGCCCGGGCCAGAGGTCAATCAATCGGCGTCGTGCCGACGATGGGCGCCTTGCACGCAGGACACCTGAGCCTGATCGAAGCCTCGCGGCGCGAGTGCGATTTCACGATCGTGACAATCTTCGTCAATCCTGCACAGTTCGGCCCCCACGAAGATTTCCAGCGTTATCCGCGCACGCTCGAAGCCGACCTGGCCGCCATCAGCCGCATTGGCGCCGAATTGGTCTTCGCTCCCGAACTGACCGAGATGTACGGTCCGCGGCACGCAACGTTCGTGGAGATGGAGGGCGTGGCTGAGCCGCTGGAAGGAAGTTGCCGCCCTGGACATTTTCGCGGCGTAGCGACGATCGTGCTGAAGCTCTTCAACCTCACCTCGCCTGACCGCGCGTATTTCGGCCAGAAGGACTATCAGCAGACGCTCGTGGTGCGGCGCCTCGTCGCCGATCTCGATTTGCCGATCGAAATTCGCGTCTGTCCGATCGTGCGAGAACC
>DASZUP010000905.1:0-7113 GCA_035547635.1 Pirellulales bacterium | reverse complement strand
CACCTGTCGCGCGACCCGCAGCTCGGCGCGCGATTCGAATTGTAGCCGTTAACAGCTTGGTCGCCACTCTTCGTCGCGCGCGATAGGCCGTTTCCGCTGAACACTCGTCGGCCCGAGGAGACGATCCGATCGCCGAACTGCGACGTGCCCAAGCAGGTTGGTCGCTTGGTCGTCCTAGATAATGGCTTCTCCCCGTCTCGACACCCAATAGCTTTGCTTGTGGAGATGAGATTCGAGTTCAGCGAGCCAGCATTCGGCGTCTCGTTTCGTTGTCGGAACTCCCACCGGAATCGGATTTCCGTCGTCGCCTTGACGCCAGACTTGATATGCTTCGAGTTCAAGTAATTCGGGCATTTGATGCGAGAACTGCTCTATCATGGCAGTGCGATCCGGCTCCTGCCATTCGCGAGGAATATCCTGGAGGTTGCTATGCCAATGCCTGAGGTGCCGACGGACGTGCTGGGGGCAGGGCAAGTCGGCGTACACGTATGCGCCCTCAGACGAATGAAAGAACTCGAATCCTATTTTCAGGCCGCATTCAAACTGCACGGCCCAGTAATCTGCCATTCCTAATCCCGGCTCTTCTGCCACGGCCGGCGCGACCGAAAAGAACTCAGAAGCCGCCTCTCGTCTGATTTTCAACAGATGCACGAGGAACCAAGGTCGCCTTGTGTTGCCGAGGATCGTTGTCATGTCGAGCGCGATCATGCGTATTTCATCAGTCTCCATCAGCAACATGCGGGATACCAAAGTGTAGCAAGCCCCAAGAGAGGCCCACTTTCACCTTTTCTTGCGTTCGGCGGACCGGTGCCCCTCTGCGATTTATCCTACGCGGGGCGATGCCGCCCCAGCAGGATAATGCACGCTGCGTTCGCGTCAAAGCGAACAACCAATGGGACGGCCCATGAGAACCTACAGTTAATCGTGCTAGCACATGGAGAAGTGGCGCGCATGGCAGGAGGCGGGGCAAACGATCAACGGCGGCCCTCGTTTAGATGTCTTCAATTCGAGAACGCGCGCGAGCCGGTCGCAACGCGCTCGGCCCGGTCGAATCGCTAAATGCTCGTGACGATTTCGCCTTTCTGCTTGCCCGAAATAACGTCGGCGCTCGCCCCCGAGACGCGGGAGAAGTACCAATC
Organism: Pirellulales bacterium; assembly: GCA_035547635.1. Classification (GTDB taxonomy): domain Bacteria; phylum Planctomycetota; class Planctomycetia; order Pirellulales; family JAICIG01; genus JAICIG01. The sequence goes on along the minus strand of DASZUP010000905.1, from coordinate 5,974 downwards.
CGTTCCGCCATTACCCTGCAGTTGATCGATCGCGGCGTCGTCGAGAACGGTTGTGGCGTTCAAATCGTATGACCCGTTTAGTCCGCCGCTTGCGGCGCCCGTCAACTGATTGATCCGCTGTTGGTAGGTCAGATCGGTGCGGCTCCATTCGGCCATGATCGCGTCGAGCGCGCTGAGGTTGCCGTCGTAATCGGTCGTGCCGCCGATCAGAATGTCATCGCCGCTGCCGCCGTTCAGTGAATCGGCGCCCAATCCCCCGATCAGCAGATTGCGGCCGCGTCCGCCGTAGAGCACGTCGTTGCCGGCCTCGCCGAGCAGAATGTCGTTGGCAGTGCTGCCGCGCGCGTCGAGCGTGTCGTTGCCGTCGCCGCCGAAGAGGACTGCGGGCACGGAGACGTAAACGGTCGATCGGGCGATTCGCGCGTTTTGCAGCCGCACCTGGTCATTGCCGGCTTGCGCGTAAACAATGATTTGCCCGGTCGGATGGAAGACTCCCGCACTCGCACCGTTGATCGTGACGGCGAGATTGCCATTCTTGTCGCTCGGCGCCACGGTGATGGAATCGTCGGCCGTCGTGCCGCCAATGACCAGGTTGCCTCCCTCGAGCGCCGCGGCTTGCACCGCGAGGGTAAACGCTCCGGGCGACGCACTTTGACCGCCGTCCTTGTCCGTAGCCCAGACGCGGACCGTGAAAGTTCCGCCGGCGGTGAAAATGTGGCTCGCCTGAGTGCTCGATGCCGCGCCGCCAATCGTTTGCTGCGGCGAGCCATCGCCCCAGTCGACGAGGTAGCTAAATGCCGCCGCCTGGTCTACGGGCGATGGATCGCTGGCCGCGAGCGTGAACGTTTGCGTTTGGCCGCGAACCGCTAAGGTTGGCCCCGCCACCGACGCCGTGGGCGGAACGTTATTCACTGTGACGACCGTCGTGTAGTCGGTATAACCGCCGTCCTTGTCGAAGATGCGGCCGAAGACCGTGTAATTGCCGTTGTCGTCGAAGGAGATCAGGTCGTTGCTGGTCGATCCTGCCGCCGCATAACTTGCCGCCAAGTCTGCCGCACTCGTCGCGTAACTGTAATGGAAGCCCGCCTGCGTATCGGCCATCGAAGGATCGAACGGATTGGTAAAGCTGACGGTCGCCGAACCGCCTTCGTCCACCGGGCCGTTGTTGCTGAGCGTCGCTGTCGGCGCAACATTGTTTACGGTTACAGTCGTCGTGTAGTCGGTGTAGCCGCCGTCCTTGTCGAAGATGCGGCCGAAGGCCGTGTAACTGCCATTGTCGCCGAAGGCGAACGACGACGAACGGGCGGTCCCGGCCGCGCCATAGCTGCCGGCCAGGCCCGCAGCACTGATCGCAAAGCTGTAGTGGAATCCGGCCTGCGTGTCAGTCGTGGACGGATCGAAAGCATTCGCAAAACTTACGATGGCAGGGCTCCCTTCGTTCGCCGATCCGTTGTTCGATAGCACGGCGGTCGGAGCCACATTGTTGATGGCAATCGTCTTCGTGTAGTCGTTGTATCCGCCGTCCTTGTCGATAATCCGTTCACGAACGGTCAATTGTCCCGGCCCGTCGTCCCGGAAGCTTTCGGGAATCACCGCGCTGGCGTCGCTCACCGACCCCGCATAGCTGCCATCGCCGAGGTCGAAGACGCCGTCGTTGTTGAAGTCGTACGCGTATCGCAATCCGGCCGCGTTATCGACCGGCGAAGGATCGGAACCGCTCAAGCCCACGGCGGCGACCACGGAACTGCCTTCCGTAATCAAGGACGGCGCCGCCATGACCGCCGTCGGCGCAAGGTTCGTGACCGTCATCACCTGCACGTAATCCGTGAAACCGCCGTCTTTGTCGATAATTCGAGCCCGGATGGTCACGGTCGAGGGGCCATCGGCGACAAGCGCGGCGGGGATCTCCGCGGCGTCGGCGGCGCCCGATCCAGCGTACGTGCCGTCGCCGACATCGAACGCACTGCTGTCATTGAATGCAAACGCATAGTGGAAGCCCGCCGCCGCGTCGACCGTGGACGGGTCGAACGGAGACGACAACACAACTTGCACCGTGCTATTCTCGCCGACCGTCGCGGGTGCGAGCAGCGTGGCCGTCGGCGCGATGTTGTTGACCGTCACGGCGGTGGCGTAATCGGAAAAGCCGCCGTCCTTGTCGAAAATCCGGCCGTACACCGTGTAGCTGCCGTTGTCCGAAAACAAGTACGTCCCCCAGTTCGCCGGACTAGCGGCGCCGTAGGAGTTGGCCAGCGTGCTGGGATCGAGCGCCAGACTGTAATGAAAGCCCGCCACCGTGTCGGCGTTTGAAGGGTCGACTGGCGAGCTGAAGGTGACTTTAACGACGGAGCCTTCGCCGATCGGGCCGCTGTTGGAGAGCGTGGCCGTCGGGGCGACGTCGTTCACGGTCACGACCATCGAGTACGTCGTAAATCCGCTGTCCTTGTCAAAGATGCGTCCGTAAATGGTATACGTGCCGTTATCGTCGAACGTCAGCGATGTGGAATCGGCCGCCCCCGCGCCGGCGTAATCGCTCGCTAAAGCCGCAGCGCTGGTGGCAAAGCTATAGTGGAAACCGGCGGCCGTGTCGGCGCTCGAAGGATCGACCGGCGAGCTGAAACTTATCGTCGCCGCCGAGCCTTCATCGATTGGGCCGCTGTTGGCGAGCGCAGCGGTCGGGGCGACATTGTTCACCGTCACGACCATGCTGCTGCTGCCCGAGCCATTATTGCTGTCGCTGACGGCAACGGTCACGTGGTAAACGCCGTTGTCCGCGTAAATGTGGTTCAAGTTGAAGGTCTTGTCGGGGTTCAAAACCAGCGGCTGCGTACCGCCGCCATCGCCATAATCGACGGTGGCCGTCCAAGTTTCGACGCCTGGATCGACGAATGAGCCTGTCGTCGAAAACGTATCGCCCTCGTTGACCGAGGCGCTTCCAATGAGCGTCACCGTGGGCGCCACATTGCTGATCGAAATCGTGAACGTTTGCGGGGCGCTGGTATCCACGCCGCCGTTGGCCGTGCCGCCATTGTCGTGCAAGGCGACCGTGACCGTCGCGCTGCCGAGCGCGCCCGGGGCGGGCGCGTAGGTCAGCGTTCCCGTCGCCGGATCGATGGTCGGAGCCGTGGCAAACAGCGCGTCGTTGTTCGTGCTGACCTGGAAATCCAGCGTTTGGCTCGCTTCGTCGGGCGGGCCGGCCGAGACATTGGTCGCCCAACCCGGCACCGACTGCGGGCCCGCGCCTTCGGCGATCGCCTGATCGCCGCCTTTGGTAAAGCTAGGCGCGTCGTTGACCGGATTGACGGCAATCGTGGCCGTGGCGATATTGCTGTCCAGGCTGCCGTCGTTGGCTTTGTACGTGAAGCTGTCGATGCCGTTGAAATTCGCGTCCGGCGTATAAGTGAACGAGCCGTCGGAATTCAGGCTCACGCTGCCGTGGCTCGGGCCGCTTACCAGCACGGCGGTGAGCAAGCTGCTATCGACGTCGGTATCGTTCGTTAATACGCCGGTCATCGCAGGCGGCGCGTTGTACTTGATTTCGCCCCTCAGCGCCGGAGTCGCTCCCTCGCTGTGCTGCTCGAAAGTGGCGTCGAAGTTGAGGACGTTGCCGTTCGCGTCGTAGACCGCCTGAGTGACCGTGAAACTGCCGGTCAGCGTATTGCTGCCCCGGCCATCGCCATAAACGTCCAAGCCGGGCTGCGAATCCATTTCAAATAGCGCCCGAGCCGCGTTATCGTACACGCCGGGAACCAGCAGAGCATGCTGCGGAGCAATGAAATTGAGATACCACCACTCATTCGGATTCTGGTCCTGATACGAGAACTTCACCATGTTCTGGTACGACGTGGCGATGGTGTAGTGCGTGACGGAGAACGATCCCGTCGTTGTGGAAAAATTGTAGGTTTTGCCCTGTCCGATGTAATCGCCCGGGTCGCTGACCATGGTCAGCGTGGTGACCGGGGCGCCCTGGACGACGAGCGGCGTATCCTCGCTGGTGCTGTAGCTGTCGTTGGCGGCCACGGGCGGTTGATTGACATGGTTGATCGTAAATGAAATGGTCGCGGCATGGCTGTTGAACTGCCCGTCGTTGGCCTGAAAGAGCATCGAATCCGTGCCGCTGTAATCGTTGGCGGGCGTGTAGATCAAAGTGACGGGCCCCGTAAAGCGCGCGAAGGCGCCGACCGGGTTGCCGCTGGTATCGGTCAGGCTGCCGTGGGTCGGAAGAGCCGCCACGATAAATGTCAACTGCGACGTAGGCGTTTCCACATCGCTCCCCGTAAGTTGAATGTTGGTGGAAACGTTCTCGTCCGTCGTATAGCTGGCGCTCTGGGCCGTCGGAGGCTGGTCGACGGAGAGCGAAACGGTGACGACGTTGCTATAAAGTTGGCCGTCGTAAGCGCGATAGGTGAAGCTGTCGGGGCCAGAGTAATAGGCCGTAGGAATGTAAGAAAAGCTGCCGTTGGCGTTGAGCGTCAGGCTGCCGTGGCTCGGCCCGGAACTGAGCGACGCCGTCAGCGCGTCGCCGTCTGGGTCGCTATCGTTCGCCAATACGCCCGGGGCGGCGGCGTTCAGGATGCCGTTGCCTTGCACGAGATAGCTGTCATTGGCGGCCACGGGCGCTCGGTCGAGCGTGTTGACGGTGATCCTCACGGTCGCCGTGTTCGAAGTGAGGCTGCCCTCGACGTCGTCATACGTAAAACTATCCGTGCCGTAGTAACCGCTTGCGGGCGTATAGGTAAACGAGCCGTCGGCGTTTAAGGTCAGGCTGCCATAACTTGGGCCGCTGACCAGAGTCGCGGATATTGCGACGCCGCTGGGCGCCGTATCGTTGGCTAATACGCCCGGGGCGACGACGTTGAGCGTCGCGTTTTCATTCACCGCATAGCCGTCGTCGTTGGCGACAGGTGCGCTGTTGATCGACCCGTTGTACTCATAGGCGCCGATGTCGGGGCCGTTTCCGGCGGGACGCGCGGCGCCGCGCTGATCGACGGCAGGCGCAGTGGCGGGATTAGCGACGTCGATGGCGGGACTGCCCGCCAATAGGGCCAGCGTTTGCGTCGGCCCGCCGTTGTTGGCTAACGCGCCCAATTTCGGATCGACATTCAATTGATCGCCCGCCGCTCCGAAGCCGCCGCTGCCTGCCGCATTGCTGATGATGTTGTGACCAAGGCTGGCGATGGTTCCGTAAACATCGGGGCCGGCGCTGGCCGTATTCGCGCTCAGGATCGAATTCTCGATCCTCGTGCCGCCGCTGCTATAGAAAATACCGCCGCCGCTGGAGCCTTGGTTGTTGGCGATGGTGCACGATTGAATCGTCAGCGGGCCCGAGGCGCAAATCCCGCCCCCGACGCCGCCTTGGTTGCCGGTAATGGTGCTGTTGGCGAACGTCGAGGAGGATGCCGGCTGCACGTCGATGGCGCCGCCTTGCCCCGAGTAACCGCCGGGGGTGCGTGCAAGATTATTCGAGAACGTGCAGCCGTTGACCGTCATCGGCACGAACGTCTCGATCGCTCCGGCGCCCAAACCGCTGCGGTTGCCGTTGAAGGTCGTATTCTGAAGGATCGCCGACCCTCCGTCCAGATACAGGGCGCCGCCGGAATTGGCGCAGAGATTGCCGTTGAATTGGCTGTCTCGAACCGACAAGGCGCCGTTACAGTAAACCGCGCCGCCGAGCCCGTAAAACAGTGTGCCGGAGGAATTGGCCACGGGCGCCTGATTGCCTTGAAACGTGCAATTGGCGATCGTGACATTGTCAAAAAAGCCGATCCGCATTCCTCCGCCGTACTGTTCGAGAGTGCCTTCCGCCGAAGTATCCAAGGCGGTTCCACCAGTAATCGTCAGCCCTTCAAGCGTGACCGCCAGCGGATTCGATGAATTTCCCTGCGGTACGTCAAACACGCGGTCGCCCAGGCTGTGGGCGTCGATTATGGTCGTTCCGGACCCCGCGCCTTGGATCGTAATTGGACTTAGCAAATCG
>DASZUP010000904.1:0-15150 GCA_035547635.1 Pirellulales bacterium | reverse complement strand
CTCACAGCTTCCGCTACGACGGAACACTAATCGAGACCGATGGACTCGAAGAAGTTGTTCAATTCGTCGTCTCCGCCCGAGGGCGGGCGCTTGCCGCCTTCGTCCGTCTGGATCTGAAAGCCCTTGGCGGAATCGCCGGCTGCCTGTTTGCCGTTCCCGTTCGAGCTCTTGGGCAAGCCGGGCGGATCATCACTCGACGCCGACGCATCGTCGGAAAGAAACCCGAGCGCCGCTTCGTCAGCGTCGGCGGCCGGCGCCGGTTTGAACGGCTCCGGATTCGCAGCGTCTGGCGCACTGACAGGCCGCGCAACGGGCTTGCTGGAGGACTTGCTCTTCGTGTCAGCAGGCGCGGCCTCTTTCGACTTTCCGAAAGGCCACCAGCCTTTCTTCTTCGCCTTGGCGCCCTGTGGCTGCGAATCAGCCGCGGACTCTTCGACGGACGCCGTCGCCTGTTCCTCGGCCGTCGCCTCCTCCTCAGCCAACTCCTCATCCTCAGACGCATCCGCGTCCTCAGAGACCGTAAAGCTCTGCTCGGGCGCCCGGGCTACGGGTTCCACGGAGAGGGCATAGCCTTCGCCCTCATCGACCGCTGCGGCTTCCGCTGCTTCCGGCGATTCTTCAGCAGGCGTTTCGTTGAGAAAATTGAATGTCCCGACTTCGCCTTCCTCTCCGGCCGGCTCCTCCAGCGGAAGTGCAAACTCGCCCGAGTCGTCATCGCTTTCCGCGACAGGCGTTTCCTCATCGTCGAACCGCAATGACGGCCCGTCGGCTAATTCCAACGATTGGCCAAACTCCGCGAGCTCATCGTCCGATTCCTCGGGGTCGTGCAACGTAAGCTCCGGCGACGACACTCCAGCTTCTTCGCTTTCTGATTCCGTATCCGAGGCCAGGCTGCCCAGGAAGCCAAAGCTCGAGGAATCGTCATCGGCCGCTGACTCCTCCGGCGCCTCCGAATCAGCCATTGCCGGCGTCTCCGCAGCGATGTCGAACTGAGGCAAACCGCTTTCATCCTTTTCAACCGACGCCGTGTCGCTCACCTCTTCCTCCCCGCTGAGGAAATCAAAACCACCTTCAGACTCTTCGACGGGAGTTTGCGCCGGCGCGTGCTCCGCTGCGGGCTCTCTCGCTGCACTCTCGGCTTCCGCGTCTGCCGCTTCCGCGGCAGCCGATTCCAAGTTGATCTCCGACGGTGCTTCTTCGGCTGCAGGCTGGGACCGATTGAGGAAATCGAAACCCGAGACTTCGCTGGCCGACTCCTCTTCGACATCCGCCGTCAATTCCGGCTCTTCCATAGCGGACGATTCCGCCGTCGGTTCGATGTGCGGAACCTCTTCGTCGTCGAGGGCAGCGGCTGGCTCGTCCAGCGCAGCGGCCGATTCGTCTTCCGCATCATCGGCTGCAGCGTTGAGGAAATCGAAACCGCCTGCCGACGACTCGACAGGCGTCTCTTCGGGCGCCTGCTCCATCACGGCAGGCTCGGCGCCGGCGCCGTCCATTTTGTCGTCGGCATCGACCGTGTCAGCGGGAGCGGCTTGAAAGTTCATCTCCGGCGGTGCTTCTTCGGCTGCAGGCTGGGACTGATTGAGGAAATCGAAACCCGAGACCTCGCTGACCGTCTCGTCTTCCACATCTGCCGTCAATTCCGGCTCTTCAACGGCGGACGATTCCGCCGTCGGTTCGGCATGCGGAACCTCTTCGTCGAGAGCTTCGTCGAGGGCAGCGACTGGCTCGTCCAGCGCAGCGGCCGGCTCGTCGGCCACATCGTCGGCCGCAACATTGAGGAAATCGAAACCGCCCGCAGACTCTTCCACAGGCGTCGCTTCCGGCGTCTCCTCCATCGCGGCGGGCTCCGCGTCGGCATGGGCCAATTCGGCTTCCGGTTCGGTCGTTTCAGCGGCCGATTCCTCGTCCAACTCCGGCGGAGCTGCTTCTGCTGCGGCTTGCGACGAATTGAGGAAATCGAAACTCGAGACCTCGCTGACCGTCTCGTCTTCCACATCTGCCGTCGTTACCGGTTCTTCCGCGGCAGGCGACTGCCCAGCTTGCTCGATGGTCGGTGCATCCTCAGCATCCTCTTGGGCGGCGGCATTCAGGAAATCAAAGCTGCCGCTCGACGCCTGTGCTGCCGGTCCCTCTGAATCCTCGTCGGCGGCGACGGCTTCCGGCTCGGCCACCTCGGCGGTATCGGCCGAAGCGTCGACCGCTGAGAAAGCAGCCTCCGGCATCGCAATCTCGCTCGACGGTTCCGATTCACTCAGAGAATCAACGGCAGGCGCCTGCTCGACGGCTTCCGGCGCCGCCGCCTGATTCAAGAAATCAAAGCCGGGCGCGTCTTCGTCGGAAACGGGCGCAACGTCAGAGCCGCCTGCAAGAAAATCGACCGTTTGTTCTCCTGCGGTCGCGGCGGGAGCGTCGTCTACATCCTCCTCGGCGGCAGGTTGCTCGAAATTCGGAATTCCGGGCCCTTCCTCTTCTTCTACCGTCGGAGCGGTTGCCGAAGCGCCGGCAAGAAAATCGAATTGCCCGGCCGCCGCAGACGGTTCTGCCGCAACGGCGGGTCCGGCGCTTGCCCCCTCGTCGCCCACCGTGTCCTGGAAATTAGGAATTGTGGGCTGATCTCCCAGACTGGGAAAGGCGCCGCTATGCTCGTAGTCTGCGCGGAACGTCAGGGGACCGACGGTCAAGGTATCGCCCGGCCTGAGCAGCGCCTCTTTGATGCGCTCTCCGCCAATCAGCGTGCCGTTCAGTGAACCGTTGTCTCGCACGACCAGCGCGCCGTCGACTTCATAGATCATACAATGATGGCGACTGACGGTGCCGTGAGCGACCGTAAGGTCGGCGTCGCGTCCGCGTCCGACGACGGTCGGCAGCTTCAACTTGACTTCGGCCTTGTTGGCTTTTCCACCCACAACAACGAGTTTGGCGTCCATTGCGGAATCGGGCTCCGGATAATAAGGTCGGTTGCGAAACGCCCTGTTTTGCCCTGCGGGAGCCGGCGTTACAGCAGATGTGACGATCGTGCCGCAAGTCCTTACTATAACTTGCGCAACGCTGGTCGCAACAATTCTGTTCCCTGGACGCGCCGACTTTTCCCTGGGGCCCGGGCGATTGCCCTTGCAAGCCGGGGGGACAAATCTATAATCCCATATTCCCGCCGCAATTCAGGGCCGTTTTAGAGAGACGGGCAAGGCGGGGGATGTGCCGCGCTGCAGCGGCCAGGCGGGTGTAGCTCAGTTGGTAGAGCACGACGTTGCCAACGTCGTTGTCGTGGGTTCGAATCCCATCACCCGCTCTTCTCTTTTTTTCAGCTTCGGCAGCTTGGCTCAAAGAAGGACGTATGGCTCAGCAAGATAAATCCCAGACGGGTTCCGACGTACGCGACGACGCCGCGGACGAAGAAACCGGTCTCGAAGCCGGCCAGGCAGGCGCCGATCAAGCCGTGGCGGAAAAGCTGGATCTGGACGTGAAAATCGACTCACGCAGCGCCTGCGAGCGGCATATTACGGTCACCATCCCCCGCGAGGATATCGACCGCTACTTCAGCAACGCCTTCAGCGAGTTGATGGACAAGGCCGCCGTACCCGGGTTTCGCGCGGGCCGGGCGCCTCGCAAGCTCGTGGAATTGCGGTTCCGCAAGGACGTGGCCGACCAGGTCAAGGGCTCGCTGCTGATGGACAGCTTGGGGCAAATCTCCGAATCGCACGACATGTCGCCGATCAGCGAGCCGGAGTTCGACCCGACGGCCATCGTGGTCCCCGAGGAGGGCCCGATGACCTTTGAGTTCGACATCGAAGTCCGCCCCGAGTTCGACCTGCCCAACTGGAAGGGACTGCAGATCGAGAAGCCCGTGCGCGAATTCAGCGCGGAAGACGTCGAGAAGCAGTTGCAGAACCTGCTGGCGCGGCACGGCAAGCTGGTTCCGTTCGACGGGGCGGCCGAGCCGGGCGACTACCTGTCGCTCAACCTGACGTTCAAGGACGGCGAGACGGAAATCTCCAGCGTGAAAGAGGAGATCATCCGGATTCGACCGGTGCTCAGCTTCCGCGACGGAAAAGTGGAAGGCTTTGCCAAGTTGATGCAAGGCGCGCAGGCCGGCGAAACGCGCGTCGGCAAGGCCAAGCTGTCCGACGACGCCCCGAACGAGCAGCTCCGAGGCAAAGAAATCACGGCTGAATTCGAGGTGCTGGAAGTCAAGAAGCTCGAGTTGCCGGAACTGTCGCACGCCTTCCTGGAGCAACTGGGCGATTTCGAATCCGAGGCCGACCTGCGAGACGCGATCAAGGACAACCTGGATCGCCGGCTGGCCTATGAGCAACAGCGCCGCGCCCGCCAGCAAATCCTGGCCGCGTTGACTGAAGCCGCCGACTGGGATCTGCCGCCAGCTTTGTTGAAGCGTCAGTCGCGCCGCGAACTGGAGCGCAGCGTGCTGGAACTGCGGCGGAGCGGCTTCGGCGAAGAGGAAATTCGGGCCCATGAAAATGAACTGCGGCAGAACAGCCGCGTCAATACGGCCCGCGCGTTGAAAGAACACTTCATTCTTGAGCGCATCGCCGAAGAGCAAGGCATTGAAGATCTGCCGCAGGACTACGACGACGAGATCGTGCTGATCGCCCGGCAAAGCGGCGAAAGCCCCCGTCGCGTCCGGGCGCAGTTGGAAAAGCGCGGATTGATGGACACCTTGCGGAATCAGATCATCGAGCGCAAAGCCATCGACTTGATTCTGGAGTCGGCGAAATTCAAAGACGTGCCCTACGAAATTGAAGGCGCCGACGCCGAAGCCATCGATCAATCGGCGGGGGGCGAGGACGAAGAAATTCCCGAAGCGCATGAGGCGGGCGAGGCCGCCCAGGCGCCGTATCAACAGGAACATCGCTAGGTTGCCGCATGGATAGCCCGTATTGGCCCGCTCCCGTCGCTCCGCAGTTGAATTACCGCGACTATCAGCGGCAGCGCCAGATGACTCTCGGCGACTTGCTGCTGGAGAACCGCATTATCCTGCTGCAAGGCGAAATTCACGATGGCAACGCCAATGAATTGGTCATGAAGTTGCTGTATTTGCAGAGCGAGAATCGCCGCAAAGACATCCACTTCTACATCAACTCGCCCGGCGGCAGCGTCACCGCAACGCTGGCCATCTACGACACCATGCGAATCCTGAGTTGCCCGGTCGCCACCTACTGCGTGGGCCTGGCCGCCAGCGGCGGGGCGGTGCTGCTGGCCGGCGGAACCGCGGGCAAACGCTACGCCCTGCCCCATGCCAAGATGATGATCCACCAGCCGTACGGGCAAGTCGGCGGGCAGGTCTCGGATATCGAGATTCAGGCCGACGAGATCCTCAAAACCCGGGACGTGCTGAACAAGGTGCTGGCCGAACACACGGGCCAGCCAATCGAGCGGATCGCCAAAGACACCGACCGCGATTTCTACATGGATGCGGAGGCGGCAAAACAGTACCATCTGGTCGATGAGATTCTGACCAGGCCGCCTTCGGAAACCGGCGAGGAAGAGGAAGAAGACTAAGATGCCGTTGATCCCCTACGTGATCGAAAAGAGCGGCCGCGAAGAGCGGGCTATGGACATCTATAGCCGGCTGCTGAAGGATCGCATCATCTTCCTCGGCTCAGGCGTCAATGACGAGGTGGCCAACTCCGTGGTGGCCCAGTTGTTGTTCTTGCAGTCGGAAGACGCGAAGGCCGACATTCACCTGTACATCAATTCGCCCGGCGGCAGCGTCAGCGCGGGCCTGGCCATCTACGACACGATGCAGTTCGTGGCGTGCGACGTGGCCACGTATTGCATTGGCCAATGCGCGTCGATGGGCGCGGTGCTGCTCACCGCCGGAGCGCAGGGCAAGCGGCACGCGCTGCCCAATTCGCGGATCATGATCCACCAGCCGCTGGCCGGCATGGAAGGTACCGCCGAAGAGATCATGATTCACGCCAAAGAGTTCAGGAAGGTCAAGCAAAAGCTGAATCAAATCCTGATCAAGCACACGGGCCATCCCCTGGAACGCATTGAGCAGGACACCGACCGAGACCGCTTCATGTCCGCCGAGGAGGCGCTGGATTACAAGCTGGTCGACCGCGTGATCGAACGCGTGGAAAGCAAGCCCGCCTAAGGGCCTGATCGGCCCAGGGCGGCCGGCGCGACCCCACTTCCCGCATTGGGTCGCGTGAGATGCATGCAACTCGAAATGGATTGAGAGCCGTGCGGTAGTTCGACGCAAGCCGCTCCCACCTGGCATTTGCCTGCCACGGAGCCGGTCTTCCCCGTACTCGCCGCACGGGCAGCAACAAGTCATGCGACGCGCTTTCGAGGCGTTGTGTTTTTTTCTGCGCGCGAGGCCGCAATGAATGCTTGGTACTTCGTCGCCCCCGTTCTGCTGGCCGTTACGGCGACTGGTTGCCGTGCCAATATCAGCCAGGAACTGCTGGAGCAGGAACTGCGGATGCAGGAAGACAAGATCTACGAACAGCAGGGACAGATCGAAGAGTACCAGGCTCAGCTCGAGTCCTGCCGGCGCGAGAACCGGACGCTGCTGAAGAGCACGCCGATTGCGACCTCGCCCCGCGCGGAATCTCGGCGTAAGGGACACTCCCCGTCCGAAGGCGAACTGTCCCTGCCCGACGTGCAGGTGCCGGGAGAAGCGGCTCCTCCCTATGACGGTCCGCCGCTGATCTCGCCGCCTGATCCGCAGGTTCCCGAAGGAGAACGCCCCCGCAGCGAGGAGCGGTTCTCGCCGCCCAACATGCAATTGCCCAGCACCAGCGCAACGCCGGGCGATCACATGCAGTTGCCCGATTATGAACTTCCGGACGATGACGAGGCGCCGCTCGACGATCGCACCGCCGCGGGCGACGTGGTCACCCAGATTACGCTCAACCGCAAGCTGACCGGCGGTCATAACGCCGATGGCGAACCGGGCGACGACGGCTTGATGGTGGTCGTCGAACCGCTCGACGCCGCGGGCCAGTTGCTCGAGATTCCCGGACCGGTCTCGGTCGTAGTCCTCGATCCGGCGCAACAAGGCGAAGCCGCTCGCGTCGCCCGCTGGGACTTCACGGCCGAAGAAGCGGCGGAGCACATGAAGCGGACCCCGATGGGCGACGGACTGCACTTCGAACTCCGCTGGCCGCACAGCCCGCCGGTCAATCGAGAGTTGAATCTGTACGTGCGATATACGACGCCCGATGGTAAGAAGCTCCAGGTCGAGAAGACCATCGATATTGATCTGCCGGGCAAAGTCAAAGCCGACGCAGATCCGTCGTGGACGAAAGCGGAAAAGCCGATTCCCAGCGTGGCCGAGGAAGAGGCGCCGCAGGAATGGAATGAGGCGCCGCGGGCCAAGGCAACGGCCGTTCGCCCGGCGCCGGACAACGCCAGCTCCGGACCAGCTCTCAAGTCTCCCGATAAAGCCCTTCGCTCCAAAACGGAACGGACGGCATCCCCTAAGTGGGCGCCGTACCGCTAGAATCCTGCCAAGCCCCCTACTGCGATAGCGCCCCCTACTGAGATAGCAACGATACCGAAGTATCGGCCTGGCGGCCTCGAGCTCACGGCTCGAATCGGGCGGACTCTGCCGAATCCGGGCGGCCTGCCGCCGGCATAACTTCCCTACCCGCAAAGCCTTGCCTTCTCGGCGGCTGAGGCTTTCTCCTTTTTGACTTTCCATCTCGCCGGCGGGTATACTCAAGCGCACGGTCGTCCGTTCGTACACGCCTTGAAAATCGAGCTTTCGACGCGTTTTTGAGCAAACGCGTCGCCTGCCTGACGCTTGAATACCGCCGCTCGCTGCGCCACAGCGATTTTGTGGAGCCCAATATGCAATTTTCAGCTCGCATTCCGCTGAGATATCTCGCGGTCTTGGTGCTGGCGTCATCGCTGCCGCAGGCCGTGCAAGCGGACGAAGCCGTGCAGCCTTCGGCGGATCAAATAGAGTTTTTCGAGAAGCAGATCCGGCCGATGCTGGTCAATCGCTGCCAGTCGTGTCACGGCGCGGACGATCAAGAGGCGGGATTGCGGCTGGACTCGCGCCAGGCCTTGCTGGCCGGCATCGAGGGCGCACCCGTGATGGTGCCGGGAGAACCGGACAAGAGCCGCCTGATCCAAGTCGTCCGGTACAACAGCGACGTGCAGATGCCGCCTGAAGGCAAACTGCCCGAGGCCGAACTGGCAAGTCTGACGGCCTGGATCAAAATGGGCGCGCCCTGGCCGCCCAGCGCGGACGGCAAATCCGCCGGTCCGGCGGCCGACGCCGCACAAACTGAGGCGGAGAGATTTGCCGCTGCGCGAAACAGCCATTGGGCGTTTCAACCCGTGCACTCGCCCGCGTTGCCGCCCGTGCAGAATGCCGCCTGGTGCGCCACTCCGGTCGATGCCTTTGTGCTTAGCCAGCTCGAGGCCCGGGGGCTTTCGCCTTCTCCTCGCGCCGATCGCCGCACGCTGTTGCGCCGGGCCAGTTTCGATCTGACGGGCCTGCCGCCGACGTCCGCGGAGATTGAAAGCTTCGAGCATGACGATGCGCCCGACGCTTGGGCCCGCGCGGTCGATCGCCTGCTTGCGTCGTCCCATTATGGCCAGCGCTGGGGGCGGCATTGGCTGGACGTGGCCCGGTATGCGGACACCAAGGGCTATGTATTCACCCAGGAACGGCGTTACCCGTTCTCATACGTCTATCGCGACTACGTGATTCGTGCCTTCAATGAGGACCTGCCGTACGATCGCTTTCTGAAGGAACAACTGGCGGCGGACCAACTGCCGCTGGGAGATGACAAGCGGGCCTTGGGCGCAATGGGCTTTTTGACCGTCGGCCGCCGGTTCAGCTTCAACACCCACGACATCATCGACGATCGGATCGACGTCGTGTCTCGCGGGCTGATGGGCATGACCGTGACTTGCGCCCGCTGCCACGATCACAAGTTCGATCCAATCCCGACGGCCGACTACTACTCGCTCTACGGCGTGTTCGCCAGTTCCGTCGAGCCCGACGAATTGCCGTTGATCGCCGAACCTGAGCCGTCGCCTGAGTACGACGCGTTTCTCCAGGAATTGAACAAGCGCAAACAGGCCGTCGTCGATTATGCGAACTCCAAACGCGGCGAATTGGAAACTGAACTGCGCGGCCAGGCGGGCGAGTACTTGCTGCAACTGGCGCCCGGCAAACCGGCGCCCGCAGGCAACGCCAAGCTGATGACCTCCGATGGCAAGCAAGAGTTGAAGCGGCCGATTGTGGATCGCTGGCGCAACTATTTGAACCAGAGCAAGGCCCAACAGCCGGCGGTCTTCGGCCTCTGGCACGAATTGGCGGCCTTGGATCAAGCCGCCTTCGTCGCCAAGGCGACGGAGCTCGCGGATCGATTGAAATCCGGCGAGCCGGCCGATAAGCCCGTCAATGCGTTGGTCAAAGACGCCTTCATCAAGCAACCGCCGGCAACCATGGACGACGTCGCCAGACTGTACGGCGGCTTGTTGTCGGAAATCCAGGGGCGGTGGCTGGCGGCGGCCAAGGCCTCGCCGGCGCCCGATAAGTTGCCTGAACCTGCGGCGGAAGCGTTGCGCCAAGTGCTCTACGGCCCGGATTCGCCGACGGCGTTGAGCGACGAGTTGTTCCGGCGGATCCATGGACGGGACGTGCGCGATCAATTGACCAAGTTGCAGCGTCAGGTCGACGAGTTTCAGGTCAACTCGCCCGCCGCTCCGCCCCGAGCAATGGTCATGAATGACGCGCCGCATCCGTTTGACCCGCAGATTTTCGTACGCGGCAATCCCGCTCGCCGCGGCGCCAAGGTGCCGCGCCGTTTTCTCGGCGTGCTGTCCCCCGCCGAGCGCCCGCCGTTTTCGCGCGGCAGCGGGCGGCTGGAACTGGCCGAGGCGATCGCCAGTCGCGATAATCCGCTGACGGCCCGCGTGCTGGTCAATCGCGTCTGGCTGCACCATTTCGGCGCCGGACTCGTCCGCACTCCCAGCGACTTCGGCACGCGCACGGATCCGCCGAGCCACCCGGCGCTGCTCGATTGGCTGTCCGCCTCGTTCATGGACCAGGGCTGGTCGATCAAGAAACTGCACCGCGTCATCCTGCTTTCCAACACGTACCAGCAAGCCAGCCACGAGCGGCCGGAATGCGCCGCCGTCGATCCGGAAAATCGGTTGTTGTGGCGGATGAACCGCCAGCGCTTGGAATTCGAAGCCATTCGCGACGCCTACCTGGCCGCGGCGGGAACGCTCGATCCTACGCTCGGCGGCCGGCCGATCGATCTTTGGAAGCGTCCTTTCTCCACGCGGCGCGCCGTGTATGGCTACATCGACCGCCAGGATCTGCCGGGCGTGCTGCGCGTGTTTGACTTTGCCAATCCGGACGTATCCAACGCGCAGCGGCCGAAGACGACCGTGCCGCAGCAAGCCTTGTTTGCCATGAATTCGCCGTTTGTGCTGGACCAGGTGCGCCGCCTGACGGCTCGGGCGGAAGTGGCCGGCGAAGCCGACGCGGCGAAACGCGTTCAAGCCCTGTATCGCCTGGTACTGACTCGTCCGGCCGAGCCCGATGAGGTGGAGTTGGCTCTGAAGTTCATCCAGTCGCCTCCCCAGGGCGACCAACCCGGCTCCAAACTTTCCTCTTGGGAACAATTCGCCCAAGTCCTGCTCAGCACCAACGAGTTCGTGTTCGTCGACTGAGCGAAGTGCGGCTCAAAGAATTCGGAATGCGGAATTGAAAGAGGAAAAAACAGTCATGAAAGAAATCGATCGCCCGACGAGTTCCGAGCTCCGCATTCCGAGCTCCGCGCTCCCTCTGTCTCGCCGCCAGGCGCTCGTCCGCACAGGTATGGGCATCGGACTGGCGGGGCTGGCGGGCGTGCTTTCAGACGACGGCCTGCTGGCGCAAGCGGCGCCAACCGGCGGCTATGCGAATCCGATGGCGCCCAAGCCGCCGCAATTCCCGGTAAAGGCCAAGCACGTCATCCATCTGTTCATGAACGGCGGCCCCAGTCATCTCGATACCTTTGATCCGAAGCCGTCGCTGCAAGAATACGCGGGCAAGAACCTGCCGACCGAAAACCTGCGAACGGAACGTAAGACGGGCGCGGCTTTTCCGTCCCCCTTCAAGTTCCAGAAGTACGGGCAAAGCGGGATCGAGGTCAGCGAGTTGTTCTCGCACGTGGCCGAATCCATCGACGAAGTGGCGGTGATCCGCTCAATGCACGCCGACGTGCCGAATCACGAGCCGTCGTTAATGCTGATGAACTGCGGCGAATCCCGGTTGGTGCGTCCCAGCATGGGCTCCTGGCTGACCTACGGCCTGGGGACCGAGAACCAGAACCTGCCGGGTTTTGTGGTGATGTGCCCCGGGGGCTACCCGATCAAGGACGCCGAAAACTGGCAAGCTGCCTTCTTGCCGGGCGTCTACCAAGGCACGTACATCAACAGCCAGCATACGCAGATCGACAAGCTGATCGAGAACATCAAGAACAATGAGATCACGAAGGCCGACCAGCGCCGACAACTCGACCTGCTTGCGCAACTGAACCAGCGACATCTGGAGCAACGCGAGCAAGACGCGGCGCTCGAGGCGCGGATTCACAGTTTCGAACTTGCGTATCGCATGCAAGCCGACGCCGCCGACGCCTTTGACGTCAGCAGCGAACCCAAGCACATTCTGGACATGTACGGCCCCGGCGTGCAGGCGCGACAGATCCTGATCGCCCGCAGGCTGATTGAGCGCGGCGTGCGCTTTGTGCAGCTCTGGCATGGCGCAGGGCAGCCGTGGGACAACCATGACGACCTGGAAGTGAACCACCGGCGCCTGGCCAAACAGTGCGACCAGGCCATTGGGGCCTTGCTCAAAGACCTCAAGCAGCGCGGGCTGCTCGATGAAACGTTGATTGTTTGGGGCGGCGAGTTCGGCCGCACGCCGACCGTCGAACTGCCGCAGGCCGGGGCCAATGCCGGCAAGATCAACGGCCGCGACCATAACCATTACGGCTTCACGGTCTGGATGGCCGGCGGCGGCGTCAAGGGCGGACAAGTCTACGGCGCCACGGACGAGTTCGGATTTCAAGCCGTCGAGAACCGCGTCCACGTACACGACCTGCACGCCACGATTCTCAAGCTCCTCGGCTTTGATCACAAGCGGCTCACGTACCGCTATGCCGGGCGAGACTTTCGTCTGACCGACGTGCATGGCGAAGTGGTCGACGCCTTGATTGCCTAAACTACGCAGCTCGTCTCGTCCGATGGAAAGTAAGGCGGGTCGTTCGAGCGCATGCGTCGGCAGGCTCTGCGTTCCGCAGCGCCCATGATTTTTCTTGACGTCTTGCAGCGCTTTGCAGGCGGCTTCGGACTATTATCTGGCATGCAGCGCACGCGTCCGGTCGCTCGACTCGTCGGGTTCTCACCGTTTTCACATGTCTGCGGCAACGTACTCGTTGGGAAAACATGCGGTTTGAGTCCCTAGAGTCCCGTCAGATGCTCGCCAGCGCCGCGGACGCTCGGGCGAGCTACGTGGCCGCGGTTTATCAAGACCTGTTGTACCGAGATGTTGACGCCGCCGGAAAGGCGTATTGGGTCGATCGGCTGGAGCAGGGAGAACTGATCGACGGCCTGGCCGCCAGCATCGTGCACAGCCGCGAGTTTCTCGTCGACAAAATCAACGCCGCTTACGCCGCCATTCTCGCTCGCACGCCCGACCGGCAGGGGCTCGACTACTGGATCGAGAGATCGGGAGAACAGTTGGAGGCCGGATTGCTCGCCGCCGACGAATTTTATGAGCGAGTGGGAGGCAACGACCAGGCGTACATTCAAGCTGTCTACCAGGCCGCGCTCGGACGCCCTGCCGACGAGGCGGGTCAAGAACACTGGTTCAGCGAGCTTGCGGCGGGGCATCCCCGGGCCGAAATCGTTTCCGAGGTGACGCATAGCCTGGAGGCCGAACATCGTCTGGTCGAGCAGGACTACCAGCGAATCTTCCAAAGGGCGGCGGACCCATCCGGTCTTGCCCACTGGTCGGGCCAGTTGGCCGCCGGCATATCCAATGACGAAGTCCTGATCGAGATCGTCACGAGTGCGGACTATTTCAAAGAGAAGACCGGCGAGCCGGTCACGGTCGTGCCGACGACCTCGACGCTGAGTTGGTGGGCGACGGATAACGCGCAAATCAACGCCAGGGCCCAGCAAGGCGCCGTCGATCTGATGTTCGTCGGCGACTCAATTACGGCAGGCTGGAACATCGCCGGCTTTGGGACGAACGTCTGGAACGAATACTACGCCGGGCGGAATGCCATGAATGCAGGCATTCGCGGCGACGAGACGCAAAGCCTGCTTTGGCGTCTCGAGCACGGCAACCTGGACAACGTGCAGCCCAAGCTCGTCGTGCTGATGATCGGGACCAATAACCTTTCGGCCAACGATTCGCCCGCGGACGTCGCCAGCGGGGTGCAGGCCGTCTTGGATGTACTCCGCGCGCGACTTCCTGAAAGCAAGATTCTGCTGATGGGCATTCTGCCGCGCGGCGAAACCGCCAATGATCCGTTGCGGCACGAAGTCGCGGCGACGAATTCTCTGCTCGTCAACATGGCCGACGGCAAGACGGTATACTATAGGGACATCGGCCAGGCGCTGCTGAGCGCCGACGGCAGTTTTCTGCCAGGCGTCGTTTTCCCCGATTACACGCATTTGACTCAGAGCGGTTACGAGATCTGGGCTTCGGAGATCGAGCCGCTGGTGAAGGCCCTTGTGGGCTAGCAAGTACGCTGCATCTGCCGCTTCCAACAAGCCGCGAACAGTGAGGCACGCTGCGACGGAAGCCATGAAAGCTCGCTTCGCGGCTCCGGGCAAAGCCAGGCGAAGCGTCCCAAACAAGCCTGGCGGAGGAATCGATGGACGACACGCGCGCCTGGGAAATTGCACTCGACGATCATCCCGAGTTTCGTGAAGGGTTTGAGAATGACTCGTTGCCGGAAGAGATGCTGGGCGAAGACGGAGAGCCGATTAGTCCGCGGTTGCACCTGATGCTGCATGTGATCGTAGAACAACAACTGGCTGCCGATGCGCCGCCCGGTATCGCGGAAATAGCGGAGCAACTGACGAAACTGGGCGTATCGCGTCATGAGATCCGCCACGTGATCGGCGGCCCTCTGGCCGAGCAACTCTGGCTGATGCAGACGCAACAGGCGGCCTTCGACTCAGACGCGTATCTCGACCAATTGCGGGAGGCCGTCGATTCCCGTCGCTGAACCGGCCGAAAGCCGCCCGCCCTTCCAATTTTCCGCAAATTTCCAGGAATGATCGCGTTGCGCCGCCGAATTCGCGTCGCCTTGAGTCTCGAGGGCAGGCTGCGCTGAGACTTTGCCGTCCCCGTGCGTTCTGCACAAGCCTGCGTTATCGCAAGCGTGGCAACGGCGTTCCTTCTCTGTCCCAGGATTTCAGAGGCAACACCTCATGTGGTCGCGTAAACGGCTGGATGTGGGTTGGGCGGATTTGGCCTGCGGCGTCTGGCATTGTCTGCTGCCGCCGACGGCAGAAGTTCGCGAATTGCGCAGGCCGCCTGCATTCGCCGACGACGTCCTGCCGTGTCTGTCTGTTCGGAGCGGTTTCGATCTGCTCCTGAGCGTGCTTGACTGGCCGCCGGGCAGCGAGGTGCTGGTCTCGGCCGTCACGATTCCGGATATGGTCGCCCTCATTGAGGCGCATGGCTTGAAGCCGATTCCCATCGACCTGACGCCTAACGACATGAGCCCGCGAATTGATCTGCTTCGTCGAGCCATCACGCCGGCGACCCGTGCGGTGCTTGTCGCTCATCTGTTCGGCGGACGAGTCGATTTGGCGCCCATCGCCGAGGCGGCCGCCGAGCGTGGATTGCTGCTGATCGAAGACTGTGCTCAGGCCTACCGGGGCCCCGGAGATGTCGGAGATCGCCGAGCCGACGTCTCCATGTTCAGCTTCGGTCCGATCAAGACCGCGACGGCTTTGGGCGGCGCCCTGCTGCGGGTGCGCGATCCGCAGGCGTTGAAGTCGATGCACGCCAGGCAGGCCGCCTATCCGACGCAAAGCCGCCTGAAGTACCTGCAGCGCATCGCCAAATACGCCGGACTGAAACTGCTTTCAGCCCCGGCGCCTTACGGTTGCCTGGCAACGGCATGTCGTTGCTTGCACGTCGAC
>DASZUP010000903.1:0-2201 GCA_035547635.1 Pirellulales bacterium | reverse complement strand
CCGGCGGTTTCCCGACCTGTCGCACGACGAATTGATGCAGTACATGGTGCTCGTCGATCGCCGAGGGCGGCGCTATCGGGGCGCCGAGGTCTTGCGTTATCTCTCGCGGCGGCTGCCGCTTCTATGGTGGGCCGCCCCCGTTTTGCATGTACCCCTGAGCATGCCGCTGTGGCAATGGTGTTATCGGCAGGTGGCCAAGCGCCGCTATCGCTTCGGCCGCGTGAAATCGTGCGACGACGGCAGTTGCCGGCTGCACGGGTAGGTTCCAAGTTCCAGGTTCCAAGTTGGAGCCTTCGGCCGGCTGGCGAGCGGGAGGCGTCAGCCTCCCGGTGGCGCCGCGATGGCTTTGACTATCCGCGTCTAGCGGAGCATCAGGTTCCAGTCTGGCATTGCCATGCCAGCCGTCCGCCACGGCCCATTGTGGGCTTTCACCCAAAAGTTATCATTGGGTTCGCAGCAAGCCGACCCTTGCCGAAACCGCCGAAATCGAGAGGAGTTTTGCCTTATGTCCGACTTCCGCATCGAACGCGATTCGATGGGCGAGGTCCGCGTTCCTGCCCAAGCCTATTACGGCGCCCAGACCCAACGCGCCGTCGAAAATTTTCCCATCTCCGGCTGGCCGCTGCCGCCGGCGCTCGTGCATGCCATGGGGCTGGTCAAGTACGCGGCGGGCGTCGCCAATCGTGATCTCGGCAAGCTGACCGGCACGGGCAAAAATCCGCTGAATGATAAGCAAGTGCAGGCCATGCTCGACGCTTGCCGTGAAGTGGCCGACGGCAAGTTCGACAAAGAGTTTCCGATCGACGTGTTTCAGACCGGCTCGGGCACGTCGAGCAACATGAACGTCAATGAGGTGATCAGCAATCGGGCCATTGAAATGCTCGGCGGCGATCGGATGCAGGCCCAAAAGCCAGTCCATCCGAACGATCACGTCAATATGGGCCAGAGCACCAACGATACGTTTCCGACGGCCATTCACGTAGCCGTGGCGGTGGCGATCGGCGAGAAGCTGATCCCGGCGCTGGAGCGTTTGCATAACGTGTTGGCGGACAAAGCCGCGGCCTGGGACAAGATCATCAAGATCGGCCGCACCCACCTGGCCGACGCGACTCCGCTGCGCTTGGGCCAGGAGATCGGCGGCTTCGCCCGGCAGCTTGAACTGTCGATTGATCGCGCCCGCCGCGCGCAGCAGGCCGTGTTGGAATTGCCGGTGGGCGGCACGGCGGTCGGCACGGGCATCAACACGCATCCCGAGTTTGCCCGCCGCACCTGCGCGGAATTGGCCAAGCAAACGGGCATCGCTTTCGTCGAGGCGGCGAATCATTTCGAAGCCAACGCCCAGCGCGACGGGCTCGTCGAATGCCACGGGCAGTTGCGAACCGTGGCCAGCACGCTGTTCAACGTGTCGAACAACATCCGCTGGCTCGGCTCGGGGCCGCGCTGCGGTTTCTATGAATTGCAACTGCCCGACCGCCAGCCGGGCAGCTCGATCATGCCGGGGAAGGTTAACCCGGTGATGTGCGAGAGCATGATGCAGGTCGCGGCTCGTGTGATGGGCAACGACCAGACGGTCGCCATCTGCGGCGCGACGGGCGGCCAGTTCCAGCTCAACATCATGATGCCCGTGATGGGGCAAACGACGCTCGAAAGCATCGCCCTGTTGGCCGGCGCCACCGAGGCGTTCGTCGATTTCTGCGCGTTGGAGATGGAGGCCAACGAGGAGGCCTGTAACGCCTCGGTCGAAAAGAGCCTGTCGATGGTCACCAGCTTGAACCCTTACATCGGCTACGAAAAGGCCGCCGCATTGGCCAAGGAAGCCTTCAAGACCGGCAAGACGATCCGCGAGTTGTGCCAGGAGCAGAAGATTCTGCCGCCCGACGAGCTGCAAAAGGCGCTCGATCCGTGGAGCATGACCGAGCCGCACGCGTAAGCCCCCCTGATGGTTTTCGCCGGTGCTGAAAGGGCGGCAAAAACCTTGCCTTGCCACCCACTTGCGCTAGAATAGGTGGCTTGCTCATCGGGCGGCGTTTGCCAAGCCAGGCGGCCGGCGAAGACTTGGTCGGCTGCGTTTTTTGCGCAAAAGCTTGCCTTCTTGTGGAAAACTCATCAAAATTGAGCTTTGCCGCCCGACGAAACTAGCTAGGATATAGCGGTGGCCCTCCCGCCTTTAGCGGTGCGGCTGCGCTGAACTGCGCAATTGG
>DASZUP010000902.1:0-3245 GCA_035547635.1 Pirellulales bacterium | reverse complement strand
AGCACGGTTTCTAGCTGATCAATCAGCGCTCCACCGGGACGAGCCCGGCGGCGGCGGAGCAGTACGGCAACTAACACAAAATCGCAGGCCATCGGAACGTGAAATTCTCCCTTTTTGCGCCCCCCAGGATCAGTGAGGGGGCACTCTCGATCCCGCCCTCACCTAACCTCTCCCAGGGAGAGGAACTCTTGCCTTATTCTCGGGTAATAAACTCATCCAGGTTCAGCAGCACGCGGGCCACCGCAGTCCAGGCCGCCGCCTCGGCCGCCGCGATCCCCTCAGGCCGCGTTGCCGGGGCAAGCGTCTCGGCGGCCTTGGCGTCTTTGGCAAAACTCTCGCGTTGCGAGGCCAGCAACTGCGCGAGCCTGTCGTTTTCCGTCGCCGACGGTTCGCGAGCGAGGCAGAGCCGGAAGGCTTGCCGCAGCCGCTCCGCGTCTGCCGGCGACGGCGATTCTTTCAACACGCGGCTGGCCAGCCCTTGGGCCGCTTCCAGGAACACGCGATCGTTGGCCAGCGTGAGCGCTTGCAGCGGCGTATTCGATCGCACGCGGCGGGTGCAGGCCGTGTTGGCGTCGGGTGCGTCGAACGTCATCAAAAATGGGTAGGGGCTCGAACGCCAGAAATACGTATACATGCCGCGCCGATAGCGATCGCCGCCCGCGCTCACTTTCCAGTACTTTACTTGCTGCGTGAAGCGATAAATGCCTTCCGGCTGGGGCGGATAGACTCCAGGGCCGCCAACCTCGCGAGACAATAGCCCGCTGGCCGCCAACGCCGCGTCGCGGATCGCTTCGGCGTTCAATCGCAAGCGGGCCTGCCGCGCCAGCAGCTTGTTGTTCGGATCTCGCTCGACCAGCTCGGGGCGGAACTCGGAAGCCTGGCGATAGGTGGCCGAAACGACAATCAAGCGGTGCAAGGCTTTCATGCTCCAGCCGCTATCGATGCATTGTCCGGCGAGCCAGTCGAGCAATTCGGGGTGCGTCGGCGGACTCCCTTGCGTGCCGAAGTCGTTTTCCGTCTCTACCAGCCCGCGGCCGAAATGTTCTTGCCACACGCGATTGACGGTCACACGCGGCGTGAGCGGGTTTTCCGGAGCGACCAGCCACCGCGCCAGATCGAGCCGGTTGGCCTGCTCGCCGGCCGGCTTGAGCGGCGGCAAAACGCCAGGCACGTCGGGCGTGACCCGCGTTCCCGGGCGCAAAAAATCGCCGCGGATGTGCAGGAACGTTTCTCGCGGCTTGGCCCGTTCTTTCATGACCAGCGTGGTGGTGATCGAGGCCTTGAGCTGCTTTTGCCGCTCTTTGAATTCCGCGTACTGCTCGCCCACGGCGACGCGCTCGGGATCGATCTTCTTGTACTCCTCGAACAGCAGCTTCTTCTGCTCGTCTGTGCGATCTGCGGCGGGAACGGCGGCGGCCTGTTTCACCGCATCGGAGACTTTGTGTGCGGCCGGTTCCGCGATGAGTTGACGCTCCCACTCGACTTGCCGCACGCCCAGGTTGGCGTCGACCTCCTCGATCCGCTTTTCGATCTGGGCGATCTCGGCCAGCAAGGCCGGCTGCTCTTTGGCCTGTTGCTCCGTCGGCACGGACAAGGTAGGTTCGTCGGCGTTGTTGAGCAGCGCGAAGAGCTGATAGAATTCTCGCTGCGAGACGGGATCGTACTTGTGGTCGTGGCAGCGGGCGCAGCCGAGCGTCAGGCCCAGAAAGACGGACCCGGTCGTATTCACCCGATCGGCCACCGCCTCGACGCGGAACTGTTCCTGATCCGTGCCGCCTTCTTCGTTCTTGAGCGTGTTGCGGTGGAAGCCGGTGGCGATGACCTGGTCGAGCGTCGCATCGGGCAGCATGTCGCCGGCGAGTTGCTCGATCGTGAATTCATCGAACGGCATGTCGCGATTGATGGCCTCGATGACCCAGTCGCGATATTTCCAGATCGAGCGGCCGCCGTCGATGGTATAACCGTTTGAATCGGCGTAGCGGGCCTGGTCCAGCCAGTGCCGGGCCCAGCGTTCGCCGTAGTGCGGCGAGGCGAGCAGGCGGTCGACCAGTTGCTCGTAGGCGTCGCTCTGCGAATCCGCCAGGAAACGATCGATCTCGGCGGGCGAAGGAGGCAGGCCGGTCAAATCAAGCGCGAGCCGGCGAATTAGCGTCACCCGATCCGCCTCGGGCGACGGCTTCAAGCCGGCGGCGTCGAGCCTGGCCAGGATGAAAGCATCGATTGGGTTACGTACCCACTGCGGATTCGAGACGGCGGGAAGGACCGGAAGGGCAAGCGGCTGGAAAGACCAATGCTTGTTGACAGCGGCTTTGGGCGCCGCCGGAGCGTCGTCGGCCGGAGCGGCCGCGCCTTGGTCAATCCAGGCCTTCAACGCGGCGATCTCCGCAGCGGACAACGCCGGGCGTTCCGGCGGCATCTTGGGAATATCTCCGCCGCCGGTGACGGCCGAGATCAGCAGGCTCTCGCCGCTTTTGCCAGGCGTGATCGACGCGCCGTTGTAGCCCCCCTCTTTCGCCGCCGCCACCGTATCGAGTCGCAGTCCCGACTTCTGCACATCGGGGCCATGGCACTCGTAGCAATGTTTGACCAGGATCGGCTGCACGTCCTTGCGGTAGTCGACCGCGTCGGCGCCAACGGCCGCCGCGGAGAAGCCAACCGCAAGGGAAAACACGCATCCGAGCAAGAAGCTCCTCATCGGCACGTCTCTGGACGGAAACAGGGGCGGTTTGCGAGGCAGGACCGACGGCGACCATCCACGCCTTGGCGAGCTTAAAGGGTGGTCGTATCGGCAGTTATTGATCTTAAAGGATGGGGGGTGAACCCGCAAGGAAAATAGGAGGCGTCAGAGGTTGGGCCTGAGCCGTTAAAAACTTCGACTTGCGGCTCTCCAGGTCTTGATATCTGCGTTTGTTCGCACGCAGCGCGCGAGTTGGTTTCCGGCGTTTTCTTGTTTGCCACCAGCTTTAGCTGGTGGTATCGCAGGCCCATTCATTCCTTCCTGAGCCGGCTTCAGCCGGGCTTCTTACTCTCGCCAGTTGAGCTTCGAGCGATGGCTAAAAACCACTGCGGAGAAGCCCGGCTAAAGCCGGCTAGCCGAGGATTTTTTTGGATGCCGAATACCACCAGCTAAAGCTGGTGGCAAACAGATTTCGCTTGCCAGTTACCGGAACAGTTAGCTCGAACTAGAAATCCTTGTCCCGCGGCGATAAGACCGAGATTCTCGATGGCCTGTCGGCGCCTCTGCG
>DASZUP010000901.1:0-2775 GCA_035547635.1 Pirellulales bacterium | reverse complement strand
GCCGATCTTCCAGCAAGGGCTGGTGTTCGTCGCCGGTTACTGGGAAGGGTCGAAGGCAATCCGGCTCGGAGAACGGCCCGGGCAAGCTGAGTTGGCCTGGGAGGACGACAAGGCGTTGCGCGGTCTGATGTCGCAACCCTTATATCGTGACGGCTACGGCTACCTGCTCGACAAACGGTTCGGCCTGACGTGCTTCGAACTGCAGACCGGCCGGAAGCTGTGGGATGACGGCAACCGGCTGACGCCCCGCGACCGCAACCCGCAGGTCACACTGGTGTGGCTGGGCGATGGAGACCGCATTTTGGCGCTCAATTCGGAAGGGGAACTGGTCCTGGCCAGGGTGAATCCTCAGGGCTGTCGGGAGCTTGCTCGCACCAAGATCATCGGACCTACCTGGGCCCATCCCGCCTATGCCGGCTCCTTTATTTACGCAAGAGACGATCACGAAATAGTTTGCGTCGAGCTCCCTGTCGCCGTTCGTTGAGTTTAGCACGTTCTTCCCCGGTTCAGACGGTTCCTGTCCTGGTTGCGCATTCTGAGGCAGACGCAGACCATGCCGTCGAGCAGAGCGGCTGGCGGCGGGAGAAAACGGCCAATCGCGACCTGCTCCAGTCGGCGTCTCTTGCCGGCGGCGCACGCGGTCAGGATAACCGAACCAGATCACCCCAGGGGGCCTAAATTACCTGGATTTTTCTTGGACTTCCGATGCCGTTAGATTAATCTAGAGCCCAGGTTGACTGCGGTATTCTCATTTCTTCGCACGGAACATTTCTGCCCAGGGTTTGAGAGGAGTTAGGAGCATGTCGTCGCTCAAGAAAAACAAACACGTTTGGCGTTCGGCGTTGGCGGGGCTCGTTCCGCTGGCGTTGATGGCAGCGGTCGTGTTGGGCTCGCTCTCCACCTCGACGGCGGCGCGGCCGTCGAAATCCTCCGACAAGAACAAGAAGTCGTCGGCCGACGCCAAGTCGCAGTCGCCGCGCAAAGGGCGTCTGCGGAAAGTTGGCGAGTACAACCCTGAGGACGAAACGGTCGAAATGTTCGACGCGATGAACGCCGGACAGATCGAAGTCAAGCTGATTCCCAAGGACTCGACGCAAGGCCGGGTCTTTGTCAAGAACAAGACCAAACGGCCGCTGAACGTGAAACTTCCCGAGGCCTTCGCGGCGGCGCCTATTCTGGCGCAAGCCGGCGGACAGGGCATGGGCGGCGGCATGGGCGGCGGCGGCATGGGGGGCGGCGGCATGGGCGGCGGCTTCTTCAACGTGCCGGGCGGCGGCGGTTTCATGAATGGCCCCGGCATGGGAGGCGGCTTTATCAATGGCCCGGGCGGCGCCGGCGGCGGGTTCTTCAACGTCCCGCCCGAGAAAGAAGAGAACTTCAAAGTTCCGTGCATGTGCCTCGAACACGGCAAGGCGGAACCGCGAGCTTCGATGACGTACAAGGTTCAGCCGATTGAAACGTTCACCGACAAGCCGGGTGTTGCGGAGTTGTGCCGGCTGCTCGGCTACGGCAAGATCAGCCAGCGCGCCGCTCAGGTAGCCGCCTGGCACCTGAACAACGACATGAGCTGGGAAGAACTATACGCCAAGCGCATTAAGCACGCTGACGGTTCCACGGAACCGTACTTTACGGCGGAAGAACTTCGCGCGGGCATGGCCGTGGCCAGCCACTCGTTGACCGAGTGGAAGAATCGCAAGCAACAGAACTCGAAGGAGCAGCCTGTCTCCAGTCCCGGCGAGAAAGCAGCGCAGGCCGCTTTGAGCAACGAGCCGTCGGAATCGGCGGCCGCCCTGAAGGGCAAGACGGCGAAAACGGCGCCTGGCAAGAACGCCCGGTAGCCTTTAGCTTGGCAATTCAAATGTGATCGTCCTCGCGCGGGTCGCGTCGGTTTATCTGATCGCGGCCCGCGTTTTTTTACGGACGTTGGTTGGGACTCCGGGGCCCACCTTCCACGCAATCGCCATTTCGCCTTCTGGATTACTTCCGCGATGGATTTACCGTTGCGAGCTGCGCAATACGCGAGATCTTGAGACGCGGGCCTCGTCTGGGCGCCACTCTGTTTGCTTGACCTCCCCTCGCAAGGCCTTAGGATTCCAGTGGGCGGCGGTCGGAGTCTGCAGAATGGCCAAGCGGACTGGCGGCCTGCCTTTCGGCCCCTCGGACGTGCATCGCCTTTGACCGTCAGCCAGGTTGACCCGACGTGAAGGAAGATATCAGGCAACTCGAGGACTTCAGCCCGCAGGCGCTCGAAAAGATCGAAGCCGGCGCCCGCGAGCTGGGCAGAGAGATATTCGACCGCATTGCGCACCGCCAGCCAAGCATATTGGAACGGCGCTGGTGGGACGACCGCGTCATGGCGTGGGCCATGCAGGATGAGTCGGTCAAGGTGCAGATGTTCCGGTTCATCGACGTTCTGCCGATGCTGGACTCCAGCGCTGCCACGGTTCGCCATCTGCAGGAATACTTCCACGAGGTTGACCGGCATTTGCCCGGCGCCGTGCGGCTGGGACTGGCCGTGGCCGCTCCGCATTCCATCGCCGGGCGCGCGCTGGCCCTCGCCGCGAGGCGCCAGGCCATGGGGCATGCTCGCCGCTTTATTGCCGGCACGAATTCTGCGGAAGTGCTGGCCGCGGCAATGCGAGAGCGGAAGCTCAAGCGGGCCTTCACGCTCGACATTCTTGGCGAAGCGGTGACGAGCGAAATCGAAGCCGATCGCTATCAGCAGCAATACCTGGAATTACTCGAGCAGTTGGCGCCGACGGTCAACTCCTGGCC
>DASZUP010000900.1:0-7640 GCA_035547635.1 Pirellulales bacterium | reverse complement strand
TCAGCGCGGAGAAGAGCAGCGATGCGGCGACAAAACCCAGGATGAACCTCGGGAACCGACGCCAGATTTCGGAGACTTGCGGCCGCGGCGAGTCAGGAGTCCGTTCCACGCAAGTCACCCAATAGGCCGCCACGCAGAAGGCGACCACACCGATCAAGATGTTCTGGATCATCTTGACGGTGGCGGCCACTTCCAGCGCCGTGTTGTCGAGCAAGCCGCCGGCCGCGGCGACGGCGCCCGTAGAGTCGATCGTGCCGCCAATCCAGGCGCCGCCCAGGACCGAGCTCATTCCGACCGCCCGGATCACGGCGGGCATGACCACCATCATGATCACCGTGAACGATAGCGACAGCCCAATGGCCAGCGACAATTCTTCCTTTTTGGCCTTGCAGGCCGCGGCGGTGGCAATCGCCGCGGAGACTCCGCACACGGACATGTCGGCAGAGATCACCATGTTGAGCGAGGGGGACGGCATCCGCAGCACGCGCTGCCCGAAGATGTACGTCGAAACCAATACGACGGGCGTAACGACCCACGAAACGAACACGCCGGGCAGCCCTAGCGCGAGCAGGCGATGGAACAAGACTTCCGCCCCCAGCAGCACCAGGCCGGTCTTGATGTAAAACTCCGTGGCGACGGCCGACATCAGAAACCCGGGCGTGCCGACGGTGTTGCTGATGATCATGCCGACCAGCAGCGCCCACAGAGCATATTCCAGATTGTAATGCTTGATGAGCTCCTGATCCGCGAGCAGCTGCGCCAGTACGGCCAGCAGGCTCAGGACGATGAAGCCGGGGATGAACTGAGCGACGGGCCTGCCTAGAGCCCAGGCGCCGAGGCCGAACAGGCAGCCCATTGCCGCAAAGAGCACGGCGAGCCTTGCGATCACGGAACGTCCTTTCGAGTCTTGGAAGGCCGTGCGCGGGTCTTGCGACCACTGGCTCATCTTGCCCAGCCACGAGGAGAGCGGATTGGGCGCCACTTGCTTCTTGGCGTCTTTCACGGCGGCGGTCGCCGCCTTACGTTCCGCTTTCGACGCAGCTTTCGATCCGGCGAGTTGGTCCAGCCGGGTTTGGGCCGCCGACCATTCCTCCAGCCGCGCCGCTTGATCGGCCGGCTGATTGGCCAGGACGGATACGAGCGAGGCCAGCAGCACGGCGACTCCGACGGCGACGGACCACCAGTCTTCCGTATTCCATCCGCCCCGCTTGTCGGCGGTCACAACTTCGGAGTCGGACGGCGGGTTTGATTGGGGCTCGGTCATGGGGCGACCTCTCGCGTCGGCGGGCAACTCAGGGCAGAACCCGGATATTAACTGCGCCCAACCCGCGTGCCAAGGCGAGCGTTGGCAGAAGCCTGGGGCTCGCCGACCGGCCTTTGCCTGGCGTCTGTCTCAAGTAGATCGCAAAAGAAAGGCGCCTTGCAGAAATCGGTTCTGCAAGGCGTTATATCGCGTCAGGCGTCGCTGTCGACGTTTCCAATTCACGCAGTGGCCTTTATCGAGGCCCCGCGTTGCCCGTGCGACCGACGAACATTCCGCCCCTGCCGCCGAAGGAACTGCCGACGCCGGCGCCGATCGGAGCTGTGGCGTTCATGCCCAAGCCGTTGCCGTATTGGGAACTCGTATTCGTGCCGTATCCGTTGCCCGCGTACGAACCGTGGTTGGTGGACGACATGGAGTACGAATAGGGATTGTTGTAAATGCCATAGCCGTAACCGGACATTTGTCTGCTGTAGTAGCCGCGTGAGAACGTTCGTCCGCCAAAGTTGCTGAACGAGCGGCCGCTGGTCTGAGGGGCGTAAGTCGACCAACGGCTCGAGGGGTAAGTCGGCATAGCGCCGGCGGCTCTCATGTAGCCCAAGGGGGGCGCGCTGCGATTGAACGCAGCGGGGCGCCTGTAGATTCCGCCCGGGGCTTGCGCGGCGGCAGCCGGCTGAGTGGCGGCGCCGTTGGTCGCCGGGGCGCCGCTGTGATTGGCTCCCCAGCGAGGCGCATTGGCGATCGTGGAGTTCATGCTCGCCCCCGAGAGCATGCCGGATCGGGCGTTGATGCCGCCGCCTGGCGAGAGGCCCGTCGCCGTGCTGACGTGGCCGTTGACGCCCACGGCGGGGCTCGAAGTTTGGGCGAAAGCAGAAATTGACGCCCCCCACACGATGCCAATTGTAAGGGCAAGTTGAGTGAAACGCATGACGCGACCTCCTCTTCCGCCCGGATTGAGCTTCCTTTTCGTTGATATCCGCTGCCAGGGAGGGGAAGCACGTTGCGTGCCGCTTGCCAACGTAGCCCGTATGAGGCGGCGGAGCCGCGTCGTTTTCGCCAGGCGGGTTCGCAACTGCGCACGCCAGGGCCAGGCTGGCGACTTGCAGCGCACCACCGTGGGTCGGCGGCTGCGAACGGCGAGAATTCGCGGTCGGACGAACATGGCGGCGTTCTTCGCCCGCTTGACTTGCGCTATATCCGCGTGTATATAACGTGCCAAGGGAGGATTTTTCCATGCACGGCACGAACCTGAATAGGCAGTTTCGCCGGGCGTTTACGCTGGTGGAACTGCTTGTCGTCATCGCCATCATCGGTTTGCTGATGGCGTTACTGTTGCCGGCCGTGCAGGCCGCCCGCGAGGCGGCGCGCCGCGCCGAGTGCAGGAGCCATCTCAAGCAAGTCGGCGTGGCGCTGCAGAATTATCATTCGGCCTTCGGCGCCTTTCCGCCGGGCCGGCTGCGCTGCGAGACCATTGCCAACCAGGGCCGCTGCTACTCGACCTACTTTTTTCTGCTGCCCTACCTGGAAGCGTCGAACGTTCAGCAGGCGTTCAACCCATTGGCCAATGCGGATTCGCCCGACCCGTATTATCTCGGGGCGAACGTGGCGGCGCGGCTGCAACGGATGCCCATCCTGCTGTGCCCCAGCGATCCGTACCACCTCCCCATGCCCGGTTTCGAGGTGCACAACTATCCGCTGAGCACGGGCAATACCTTTCCCGTCTCGCTGCTCAATCCCGGCGGCGTGCCGGTCACAGGCGTCTTCTTCGAGAATTCCACCGTCGGCTTCAGAGACGTGTCGGACGGCAGCAGCAATACGGTTTGCATCAGCGAGACGACCCTGTCGGTGGCGGGCATGGGCCAAAGCGCGACGGGCACGTGGGACGGAAAGCCGACGCGCGGCTTTGTCTTAACCAACGGCAACGACAATGCCTGGAGTGCGCCGGAACTGACGAGCTATCCCGGCCAATGCGCGCCGGGGGCCAAGCTCGAGCAAGGACGCGGCGTCAAGTGGTTCTTCGGGGCGCCGGGCCACTCGATGTACAACCATATTCGCCCCCCGAACGACCCAAACATCGACTGCCGCGGCGGCGGAACGCTGAGCAAACTGGGCCCGAGCGTCTGGAACCTGCTGTCGCACAATATCACGGCCCACAGCAATCACCCGGGCGGCGTACATGCGCTGTGCTGCGACGGCCACGTGCAGTTCGTAACCGATGGCGTCAACGTGCTCGTATGGCAAGCCCTCGGCAGCCGCGCCGGAGGTGAAGCGGTCTCGGCGCCTGACTTGTAAACGCCCTTTTTGTGCGTCAGTTCCCGCTGGCGCGCGAGGGCGCCGCGTGCTCGCGAATGTCATAGCACAAGATGGCGTTGTCCTCTCTCAGGTAGAGTTTGCCGTCCAGGATTACCGGGTGCGCCCAACTGGGGCGCTCGCCGCTGTGCGGGACCTTGAACGAGCCGACTTCGACATAGCTCTTGGGATCGGTCTTCGCCAGCACCATGGTCCCGTCTTGAAAGTGCAGATAAAGCCGGCCTTCTGCCGCCGCCACCGCGACCGAGCCGCGTCCGGAACCGCGGCCCTTCCAGGCGACGTCGCCCGTCATCAACTCGGCGCAGAAGGGAAGGCCTGAAGAGTCGGTATCGCCAAACAGATGGCCGTCGACCAGAACGACGCCGCCGTGCTTATTGGAAAGCTCCGTTTTGAGCGGATAGATCTCTTCGATCGTGACTCCCCCCTGCCCATCGGCCATCTGCTTGAGCAGCGCGCCGCCGCGCTTGTAGCCGGCGGAAAAGAAAACCAGGTCGTTCGAAATGATCGGCGTTGGGGCGACGGCCGTCGTCTTATCGATCGGGTAAGACCACAGCAACTTGCCGTCGGATGCGCGGACGCCGAGCGCACCGCCGCCGGTGGTCTGCACGTAAACGCGCACGCCGCCGATCTCGGCGATGACGGCCGAAGCATGACCGGCGCCTCGGTCCCCTTCGCGAACGGTCGTCCAGAGGGTTTCTCCGGTCCGTTTGTCGAGGGCCGCCATGGTCGTCTGCTCGCCGCCTGGCGTGCAGATCAGACGGTTTCCGTCAATCAGCACCGACTCGCTGTAGCCCCAGCCATCGGCCTTCTTGCCGCCGAAGTCGTCCTTGAGATTCTTTCTCCACTGCTCGGCGCCCGTCGCCGTATCGCAGCAGATCAACTCGCCGCCGGCGGTCAGAGCGTAAACGCGGTCCTTATCGACGGTGGGCGTGCTGCGCGAACTCTGCCAGGTGGGATTGCCTTTGTCCCAGGCCGGACCGGTCTTGGTCTGCCAGAGCCGATGGCCGTCCTTGCGGCTCTGGCACAGCAAGTATTCGTCGCCGTCATCGACTCCTGCCACGCCGTCCCCAACGAGGAAGATGCGATCGCCCGCAATGGCCAGGCTGGTATATCCCCGGCCTGTGCCTTCCGCTTGCCATACCAGCGGCGGGCCTGCTTCGGGCCACTCCTGCAGCAAGCCCGTTTCCTTGGATACGGCCGTGCGATCGGCCCCGCGGAACGTCGGCCAGTCGGCGGCCAGCGTCGCTGCAAGCGGGATGGCCGTGAGCGTTGCAAGTAACAGCGGCAAGATCATGCACCGTGGCCGAATCATCGTGGGGCGACTCCTGGAGGGGCAGAGGGTTTCACGAGCCTGATTCTACTGCCGCCGATTCGTGACGGAAAGGCGCGCCGGCGGGTTGGCTGTCTGTCGATGAGACCGCGACGTCGAGATTCGAACGCAGCGCGCATTCGGGCGCCCCCCTTCTCTGAGCCACTTGAATCCGCCGGCGCAGGAATTAAATTTATGCGAAAATACAAAAAGCCGGCTTGGCTCGATAGCAATTTATACTTCCCCGGAAATGCCGCGATGACCTCGGTTAAGAAACTATTCTTCATGGCGTTGCTCCCGCTGCTGATCGTTCTGGCCGGCGGAGCGCTGCTCGCCTTTTCAGGACGCGAGCTTTTGCTCGCTCGGGCGAGCAGTTCCTGGCCCGTGACGCCAGGTAGAATCGAGGCGTCATCGATCGAAGAAGACCATCGAAACTCAGGAGGAGAAGCGACGACTCACTACCTGGCGTCGATCCGCTACGAATACGCTGTCAACGGCACGACCTATCATGGCGTCCGGCTCAGGTTCGGCGACTCTACGTCGACCCTTCGCGCCGACGTCGAAGGCATCATCTCTCGGTATCCGCCCGGCAAAGAGGTCAGCGTTCGTTATCTTCCGGAGCAGCCAGATGTTTCGGTGTTGGAACCGGGGCCGCAAGGCAGCGTCTATCTTGTTCCGATTCTCGCCTGCGTTTTGGTCCTGGTAGGCCTGACCTTTCCGATTATGGTGCGCTGCAGTTCAGCCTATCAGTCGGCGCCTGTGGCATAGCATGTCCGGCGCGCGATCCCGACGAGCCTTAGTTTAAATGATGCGGATTTGATCTTCGAATCGCTCAAGCTCAATTGCGAAGAGTAACGCCCGGCAGCCGTTGAAGCGAGACATAAGTCCATGGACCGAACGATGAAAGAACGCGTCTTAAAGAGGATTTACTGGATCTTGCTGATCCTGTCGCTCCTGTTAATGGCGGGCTACCAAATTTGGGACGCTCAGCGGCCCAGCGAGGAGGAGGTCCAGCAACGCATGCAGGAGGGCTTGAGAAGCCTGCAGGAAATGGAAAAGGTCCGTGCGATCAATGAAAAGTTCGAGGCTGAACAAAACCGGGCCTTTAGCGCACAGGATGGCGCTGACCGTTGATGACGGCCCAACGCGATCTTGCTTTGAGTCGCAAGGAAATGTTGGAAGAGAAATGCCAGGCGCCCGGGCCTTTATGCGATCGGCGGCGCCATGCCGCAGGCGTACTCTCGGGAGAGCCGTCGGGCGACCCTGAGGCGATTTTTCCTCCGATGCCTGCTCATTGAACGGCGAATTCGACGGATGTCTTCTTGGCATTAAGGCGAGGTTGCATCGCCGTCAATTTGCAGCCCGGCGACGACTATGCGAATGCGGCCACCAACAGGGTCCGAGTCGAACCGGAAAAACCCTCGCTGATCGCCGGGCGGAGAAGTCTGGTACTCCAACCAACCGTCGCCGTCGGCGTCGACGAGTCGCTGGACGTCGAACGCGAACAAGGGGCGGCCAGGATGCGAGCGATCCAGTGGCGCTTCGGGATTGGGACTGAAGCCAAGCAGCGTTTTCGAGCCGGGGCTTTCCCGCATGCCGCCGAGAGAAAACACCAACATTTCGGCCGCGTCCAAGTTCTCGACGTTCAGTCCTGCGGCGGCCAGATCTTCCGCCGCGTCTCCTGCGTACCTGGGAAACATTTTGCGAAACTGCCGCTGTAGTGCCAGCGGGTCATTGTTCGCCGGAGGTTCCGTGCCGTAGCGGTTTCGAAACGATTCTAAGGCCTCGCGGAGAGCCTCCTGCTCGCTGCGGATTCTCGCCATCTGGCCGGCCGCCACGGCCTCTTTGACTCGAACTGTCGATTGAACGGCTTTCCAGCCAACGAATGCTGACGCGGCGATGATTGCCAACGCAATCGTAATGCCCAAGGGAGACCGCAGCCAACGCATCGCAACCTCCTGCTCTTAGAACCTGGGAACGCGACGGATGAACTAAAGAATTTATACCTTACGCCCGGCCATGAGTCTGCCGCATGGCAGACGCTGCAAGTCGTGTCGCAAAACCTCGGTTGGTGATTTAGAATCGACCGCGCACGACAGGACGGGGGCGGCGGTTCTGTGGAGAATGACTGGATGATTCGGCGGGTTCCATCAGGCGTATCGTTCCTCAGTCAGGCATCGTGCGCGTTCCATTGCAGCATGCCGGGGGCGCTGCAATGAGTCTTCTTGGGAACGTCTGCAGGCGCCTGCTTGTCTTTGCGGCCGTAACACTCTGGTCAGCAGGTACGTTGGCGGTCGATGCGATCCGCGCGCGTGCGATGTTCCGCCAGTGGAGGGCGGAGAGCTTCTTTACGACCGAGGGGATGGTTATTGAAAGCAAGGCGGAAGCGACTGCCAGCGATGGCGCGGTCCGGGAGGCGAAGATCCGATACGAGTATTTCGTGGATGGGCGCCGCTACGTCGCCGATCGTTATCGCTATGCCCGCTTGGGCGCCGCAGAAAGCGAGGCGGAGACGCAACGGCTGGTCGAAGCGCACCCGGTTGGCGGCAGGGCGACTGTCTACTTCAATCCTCGCAATCCAGCCGAAGCGCTGCTCTATCCGGGCGTTGCGAGCGGAGACTTCCTGATCTGGCTGTTCTTGACCCCCTTCAATATCGCCATGGTCGGCGCTTGGAGCGGAGTCGCGTTGGCTTTAGGCCAGCGGTGGGGCTTCGCGCCCGGCGGCCTGCGGATCAGCGAGCGCGGCGCGGAGTTGCGAGC
>DASZUP010000899.1:0-8215 GCA_035547635.1 Pirellulales bacterium | reverse complement strand
GTCGCGCGGCCGCGGGCCGGCCGGCGGCCGCGCTGCATCGCCGTAGAACACAGGGGCGCGCGGCGCCGCAGCGGGGGGCCGCGCTTCGGCCGTTGTTTATGCCGACCGCTCAGGGTGAAGACGTGTTGCATTGCCCGAGGTACGCCAGTTGCATCACGGCCAGCTAACCAACAGCGGACGACCGACCAACCGCCCGCGGCGCCATCTGGCGCAAAACAAACCGTGCGGTCAACGCCCGCGATGCGTTGCCAAAACCGAAAGTCGGGGATTTTTAATCACAGGAGGAATCAATGAAAGGCACATCGTGGTTTTCCAAAATGACGGGCATGTCCATGAAACTGGAGAACCTGAACGATCTGCTCGTCGCGCAGCTAGAAGATCTCTATAGCGCCGAGATTCAACTGATTGACGCACTGCCCAAGATGGAGCAAGCCGCACAATCGGCGGAACTCAAGACTGCGTTCCGGAATCACCTGGCGGAGACGCAACGCCAGAAGCAGCGCATGGAACGCATCTTCGAGCTGATCGGCCATTCGCCCCAGAAAGAAACCTGCGAAGCCATGCAGGGCCTGATCTCCGAAGGCGAAGAGATCATCAATGCCGAGGGCGATCCGGAAGTGAAAGACGCGGCGCTGATCGCGGCCGGTCAACGAGTCGAGCATTACGAGATGGCCGGCTACGGCTGCGCCCGCACGTTCGCTCACCGGCTGGGCCATCACGAGGCCGGCGAGCTGCTGCAAGAAACTCTCAATGAAGAGGGGAACGCCGACAAGTTGCTTTCCCAAATTGCCGAGCGTTCGGTCAACCTGCACGCGGCAAGGAGCTGAGCCCCTTAGCGCTCAGGCGACGTTGGCAACGGCACGGATGCTTCACGGCCGGCGGTCGGCGCGAGAAATCGCAGCCGGCCGTCGGTCTTTTCCTTTCGGCCGCGCTACCGGCCGCGGCGCCAAGGTCGGGGACAGCAACCGCTCGCTCAGCGGGGAGTTCAGGCGGCATGCACGAGCGCGTCGCCTGCCAACAGTTCGCACGGTTTGCCTTGCCGCACGATCCGGCCGCGGTCCAGTTCGATCAACCAATCCGCGTCGACCAGACTCTCGCGCTTGTGGGAGACGATGAACCGGGTCTGAGACGAGCAGAACGCGGCGACTTGCTTTCTCACCCGAAGTTCGGTCTGGGCGTCGAGGGCGCTGGTGCAATCATCGAGCAGCAGCACGGGCGGGCAGACCAGCATGCCGCGCGCCAATGCAAGCCGCTGCCGCTGGCCTCCCGAAAGGCTGGCGCCCCGCTCCCCGACTCTCGTCTCGAGACCTTGGGGCAACGATCGGACCAGGTCCGCCATCTCGACCGCTTCCAGCGCACGCCAGACAGCCGCTTCGTCGGCGTCGCGAGCGGCATAGGTGACGTTGAAACGGATCGTTCCTTCGAACAGCCGCGATTGCTGCGGCACGAGCACCACGTTACGCCTCAGGCTCTCGGCATCCAGCGTGCGAACGTCGCGTCCGTCAAGCAGGATGCGTCCCCCCTTCTCCGACAAGTCATAGAGGCGCGGCAACAGCGAAAGCAGCGTGCTCTTGCCGGCGCCGCTGGGCCCCAGGATGCCGACGGTCGTTCCCGGCGCCGCGTGAAGAGAAATGCCTTCGAGCACGGCAGGTCCGCCCGGCAAGTACTCAAAGCGCACGTCTCGCAGCGTCAATTCGGCGCGCACCCCGGCCGGCAACCGTTCGGCGCGCCGCGGCGCGCATTCCGGCTCGTCCAGCAACTCGGCGATCCGGTCGACCGCGGCCAAGGTTGCGGAAATGCCTCCGTATGCTTGCGAAAGGCGAACGAGCGGCTGATAGAGCAATCCCAGGTACGCGATGAACGTTACCGCTTGTCCCAGCGTCAGCGCCCCGTATTTGACGACCGCCGCAGCCAGGCATGCCAGCAACGCGGTCGCCCAGCCGCCGATCAACATGGCGCCGAAGCTCTGCCACGAAGTGGCGCGCACCGTCTGCCGGGCATGGGCCGTCTGCCGGTCGAGCTGCTGGTTGAACTCGGCCAACTCGCTGGCCTCGGCGCCAAACGATCGCACAACCCGGATTGCGGACAGCCGTTCGCTCAATGTGGAGTAAAGTTCGGCCGTTTGCTCCTGCACGGCGCGGGACAAGCGCCAGATGCCGTGTTCATTGCGGCGATGGTTCCAGAGGAACAGCGGCAGAGCCGTCATGCTGATCAGCGCCAGCGGCCAGCAGAGCAGCAGCAGGCCGACGATAATGCCCGCGGCCAGCACCAGGTCTGCGGCCAATTGCAGCGATCCGGCGCCGAGGAAAATCAGCAGCGTGCCGACGTCGTTCGTCAAGCGGGCCATCAAGTCGCCGGTTTCCTGGCGATCGAAAAAGCGCAGCGGCAAGCGTTGCAGTTTGCGGTGCAGGCCATCCGTCAGCTCGCGGACGAACTCCAGGCTGATGCGATTCATGAGTTCGCAGGCAAACCAGCCCAGCGCCATGCGGCTCAACAGGCACGCCAGGGGCAGCGCCGCGGCGACGGCGAAAAAGGCGACCAGCGACCCGTGTGCTTCTCCGGGCTGTTGCTTGACCAGGATGGCGAGCCAGTCGATCGCCCAGCCTTGCAGCCAAGGCAGCGGCAACAGCACCAGCGACTGCGCCAGCATGGCGACGAGTGCGACGGCCATCTGCCGCCGGTAGGGCCGCAGATAGGCGGCCTCCAGGGCGCGCAAGCGACGGCGAACGGCGCCGCGGGAATGGTCAACGGACGAAGTGGCGCGAGCGATCATAAATCCAGAGCGGAAAAAACGAACAAATCAACCAGAGACGAGGCCAAGTTCCAGGGCGGCCGGCGGCAACGCAGGCGATTCCGCCGACGGCAACGGCTGAACGACTTCGCTCGGCGGGGGCGCGGGCGAACCGAATTGGCAATCATACAGACGTCGATACAGACCGGTTTGTTGGGCGAGCAGTTCCGCATGAGAGCCTGACTGAACGATCCGGCCTTGATCCATCACGATGATGCGATCGGCGCCAAGCACGGTGGCCAGCCGATGCGCAATGACCAACGTCGTTCGCCCGGAGAGCAAGCGATCCAGCGCTTGTTGCACCAAAGACTCGCAGGCCGGGTCGAGCGAACTGGTCGCCTCATCGAGCACCACGACGGATGGGTTCTTGCAAAACAGTCGAGCCAGGGTGATTCGCTGTCGCTCGCCCTGGCTGAGCGGATGGCCGCCTTCGCCCACCAGCGTGTCGTAGCCGTCAGGCAAGCTCATGGCCAGCTCGTGAACCAGCGCCGCGCGGGACGCCGCCTCGATTTCCGCTGGCCCGGCGCCGGGCGTACCGTAACAAATGTTTTCCGCCAGGGTGCGGCGAAAGACCACCGGCTCTTGCGGCACGATTCCGATCTGGCGCCGCAAGTCGGCCAGGGGCGCATCCGCAAGCTCCTGGCCATCCAGCAGAATCCGGCCGGCCGTCGGTTCGTAGAACCGCAGTAACAAGTTGGTCAGCGTCGTCTTGCCGCTGCCCGTCGGGCCGACCACGGCCAGGCGCGTCCCCGGCTCAATTCGCAGCGAGACGTCTTCGAGTACGGGCCGGTCGGCCTCGTAGCGGAACTGCACGTCTTCGAACTCGATGCAGCCCAGCGCAGCAGACGCCGCGGACTCCGCGTTTGCCTTCGCGGGGGGCGTCGCCAGAGGACAATCGAGGATTTCGCTCAAGCGGGCGAAACTGGCCGCCGCCTGCTGGTACGTCGACGCCAGTTCCGACAGCCGCGTGACCGGCGCAAACAACAGTCCGGCGAGCGCCGAGGCGGCAATCAGTTCGCCAATCGTCAGCCGGCCGGCCAGCACTTCGTTCGCACCGACGGCGAACACGCATGCGGCTCCGATCCCGCCGACGGCCGTCGAGAGGCTGGAAAAGGCGACTCCCAGACGGTTCACCTGCAAGCGCGGCTGGTGCAGAGCGCGGAGTTGCTGAGAGAATTCCGCCACTTCGGCCGCCTCGCCGCTGTTGGCCCGGACGACGTGCATGCCATCGATCTTCTGCTTCAATTGCGCAAACACGTGATCGAGTTGGCGCCGCACCTCGAGCGCGCCCGCGTGAATCCGGCGCACGTATGCCCGGAAGATCAGCAGATAGAAACCCACGATGGCCGCCAGCAGGCAGGCCAGCCGCCAGCCGCATGAGATGATCCAGGTTGCCGCCGCCAGCGCCGTCAGCACATCGAGCAGCGTGGTGAGCGCCTGCCCGCTGGCCAATGCCTGGACGACCGCCACGTCGTCCATCAGCCGCGTCATGATGGCGCCGGTCGGCGTGCGATCGAACCAGGCGACCGGCATCTGTTGCAGCCGCTCGTAAAGCTTGCGTCGCAGATCGCGCACGACGTCGACAGAGATACTGCCCAACAACCAACCGTTGGCGGCGGCGGCGACGGCCTGCATTGCGGCAGCCGCCAGCAACAACAGCGAAGGCGCCAGCAGCGTCGCATAGCCCTGATCCTGGTTGGCAACGCGAAGCAGGCGCTCAACGAGTACGGGACCTGCCATCCCCAGGAGGCATGTTCCCCCCGCCAGTGCGAACGCTGCCACGAGAAACGATCTACGCGGCGCAACAAGCTGTGCCAGGCGAATCCAAGCAGACACGGTGCTTTCGACGGCTCCTACGAGAAGCGAACGGAATCCATCGTTGAATGCCGTCCGTTTCCGCCTCGGAAGCGGCGCGAGCGCCGTTGCCAAGGAAGATTCAGGCCAAAGCGCCCGCCGCTTCAGGAGCTGTCCGCGACAACGTCGTCGCCGTACGCGCCATTCACTACAAAAGCAGGGTGCAAGAGCCTGACGAAGGCCGCACAATCGATGGCAGACAATGCTGGTCAGGCAATCCTATAAATCGCTTCCCTCCGCGGCTAGAGCGCGATGCCCTGCGGCGCAGGCGTTGCGCCATTTTTTTTTCAAAAATCGTCCGCAAGCGTCGGGTTTGCTCCCCCCTCGCTGGTTGAAATGGATTCGCCGCGGCAGGCGGAGCGCGTGCCGCTCGCTCTGGATAAGGTCCGCCGACGGCAGCCCTGCGGCGCGGGCCGTTCAAAGCGCAGGCATATCAGAACGATCGCGCAGCGGTTTCGCATCCTCGTCGCATTCGAAAACACGACGCAATGTTATTGATGCACCAATAACGCCGCGACTTTCTCCCAGCCGAGCGAGCGGGCAAGCTCAAGCGGCGTCCGCCCGTCGGCGGTCTTGGCCGTCGGATCGGCGCCGGACTCCAGCAGGACTTTCACGGTCGCGGAGTTGCCCGCCAGCGCCTCCTGGTGCAAGAAGGTCCAGCCTCGGTCGTCTCGCGCGGCGGCCAGCGACGGATCTTGCGCCAGTTGCTCTTGCCATTTCTCCGCCATGCCTGCGCTCATCGGATGCTCGCCGTCATGCTGCTGCGGCTTGCCGAACCAGCTTTTCAACAACCCGCCCCCCTTTTTCGGCTC
The DNA here is from genome assembly GCA_035547635.1 of Pirellulales bacterium. Lineage (GTDB taxonomy): Bacteria > Planctomycetota > Planctomycetia > Pirellulales > JAICIG01 > JAICIG01. The sequence continues at coordinate 2,758 of DASZUP010000899.1, read as the reverse complement.
AGGGACGACGCGAACCGTCGTCGGGTCGCCGAAGTTCAGCCCCCAGGCGGAGTCGTGCTCCTGGCGTTCTCCCCGCTGCATCCGCGATCGCAGCAGGTTCACGGTATAAGCGCCGAACACCTCGCCCGAGATCACGTACATCCAATCGCTGATCTGGTTGAGCGCAATCCGGGCCGAATCGCCCGCCTTGACGCTCTTGAGCCAGTTCGGCTCGTTCAACAGCACGCCGCTGACAAAGCGGCCGTCGAAATCGATTTCGGACATCCACATGTGTTCGGCTTCGGGCTGGTCTTTAGGGCCGGACGACGGCGAGTCGTCGCAGAAGGGCGCCTTGACCGCGGCCATGTCCAGCGCGGGGATGATGCGTCTGCGCTCCCAGGAGAGCTCGCGCCAGAAATAACGAAAGCTCGCGCGAGCATCTTCGTAGGCCTGCTGCATCTCGGGGTCGCTGTCGTCGAACATGAAAACTCGCGACGGTTGCGATTCGCTCATGGCAAGACGTCCTTTGAAAAGAGGTTTGACCGGCAACGACATGAAGCGTTTAGTTTCCGGGCTGCCCGGGCCCGGGTCAATCAACGCGTCGCTGAATGGAAACAAAGTATTGTTCTGCGTCGCCCGATGCTTTCTGCAAATCCGAGCGGCGGAATTCGCATCGTTAAAGCCCGGCCGTTAAGATAGCGAATCGCTGAAACAGGGGTGGGCGAATGTCGCAGTAGCAAAGCTAGCTGCAAATGACCACTCGTTACGCGAGGCAACAAAACTCCCATGACTCAACAACGCCGCGAAGCGCGCTCAACCGCATCGGCCCTTTCCCGACGCTCGCTATTAAAAGGCTGCGCGGCCGCCGCGTGGGCGGCGGGAATGGCAACGCCCCTTGCGGCACAGGAAGACAAGCAGGAGGACAAGTCTGTGATTTCCGAAGGCGCTCGTCCCTGGCTGGCCATCCGCGGCATCTACGGAGGTTTCCCGCGCCAGATTTTCGAGCGCGGAGAAACGCCGGCGGATTACGGCGTGAACGCCATTTGGACCGGCTCCGGCGGACTGAACGCCGAGGAGATCGACCGCTGTCATGAGCTCGGGCTGCAAGTCTTCGCCGAGTTCAACTCGATGCACTCGGCGGCATACTTGAAGGAACACCCTGAAGCCGCGCCGATCGGACCGGACGGCAAGCCCTCGCCCGCCCCTCACGGCTGGCAGGGCGTCAGTCCGTTTCACGCAGGCTATCGCCGCGAGCGGATGGACGAGTTTCGCCGCGTGCTGAAAACGTTTGAGATCGACGGCATCTGGCTGGACTATCACCACTCGCACGCCAGTTGGGAACGGGCGGAACCGAGTATGCCGGATACGGACTTTTCGCCCGTCGCCTTGCGGCAATTCACGCGCGAAACGGGCATCGAGTTGCCGGCCGAAACGCCCGCCGCCGCCGCGGTGTTGTTAGGCGAGCAGAGCGATGCCTGGACCGATTTCCGCTGCGGCGCATTCACCGATTGGGTCCGGGAGTATCGAGACATCGTCAACGAGGTGCGCCCCAAGGCGCTGCTCGGCACGTTTCACTGCCCCTGGTCGAGCGATGACTACGGCGGCGCCATCCGCAGCAAGCTGGCCATCGACCTGCCCGCCCAAGCGCCTTACCTCGACGTATTCAGCATCATGCCTTATCACTCCCGCTTCGGGCATGCGGACGACCCGGGCTGGATCTCGCGCCAGGTCCGCAAGCTTGGCGAACAGTTGAACATCCAAGGCAAGCCCGAGGAGAAGAAGCGAATTTGGCCGATCGTGCAACTGGCTGACTGGGGCACACGCGTGCCGGCCGAGCAGGTCGCAACCGTGCTCGACCACGGCTCTCGGCAGCCCGCCACCGGCATCATGGTTTTCCATTGGAGCGGCATCTCCCAGCAGTGGAAGAAAGCCGAAGCCATAAAGCGGACTTACACTTCATTTCGGCCTGCATAGCGGCGCGTGTGCGTGGAAATGCCGCGCAGGGCGATGCGTAGCCATTCTGCGTCTCGAAGCGGTGTCGGAATCTCTCCGACTATGCGCTGCGAACAACACCCCCAATAGTTTGCCCCAGGCAGGCGCCCGGTGAAGGCAAAAAGATGGGTGGCAAAAAAATGAAGCGGAGAGGAACAGAGGAGAGAAAGCGGGCTGTTGGTTCGCAGTGACAAATAACCCCATTCTTGTTCCCATTTTTTTGCCCCAATTTTTTTTGCCAGCCCTGTCCGAACTCCTTCACCGCGCGGCGCATGCCAACTCGCGAGAATTCCAAGCGATTCGCGTGGTTCGCAAGGTGCGAGGAGTTTGCGGCGCCAAGGGCGACGCTCGAAATCTTCACACGCTTCCGCTACGGGAGTTGCGCAGCGAAACGGCGCCGACCGCCAATGCCTTCGTCGCTAAAAAAATGGCGGTCAGCGACGCTGGCATCGCTGACCGCGGTAGAGTTTCAGTTCATCCCCGTGGCTGACTGCCCTTACTGCCCGAACACGAACTCCGGGGCCATCAGCACGGCGCCTTCGGCCTGGATCATTTCCAAACGCTTCAGCGCCAGCAGCACGGCCTGAAGTCGCTGCGGGTCTAGCTGCTTGAGGTAAGGCAGCGCAGCATCGATGAGCGACAAGCTGCGGCCGGCGGCAACCGGTCCGCGGCCGAGCGACAGGTGCTTGCTGTCTTCCTTCTCTCCCTCGACGTCTTCGAGCAGGACTTCCAGGAAGTTCTTGGGCTCGGGCACGACGCGGATCTCGTACTTGTCCACCTTGGCCTG
>DASZUP010000898.1:0-4124 GCA_035547635.1 Pirellulales bacterium | reverse complement strand
ACAAGATTGTTGAGGTAGGCGACCTGGCCCTCGACATCGTTGCATTCAACGCAGAGCGCCAGTGCCTCCCGAAATGGTTCGAGTGATGCTTCAACCCGACCGGAATGAAACAGCAATTCACCCTGTCGCCCGCAAAGAATGGCTTCCTGCTGATGGGCGGGACTGCCCCGAAGAGTCTTCGCCTGTTTTATGAACGCCTGAGCCTCGGCGATCAATGCTTCATACTCAAGCCGCTGCATCCGATCCGGCAGTTCATTGAAGAGACCGCACCTCAATTCCGCCCCGTATTCGCCCCGCGGACCATCGCCGGCGGTCGCGAGTGCGAACGACCGTGAGGCGACGGACCGGCCGCCTGCGGGCAGTGCTCTTGCAGCCAGCCGCGCAGCGGGACGTCTTCGTCGGTCGGATCATAAACGCCGTTGGCCGACCGGCCGTCTCCGAGAAGTTGCCGCTGGATCGGATCAAGCTGCGGGTATAAGTGCCGGACAGTCATCTCGTCCTTCGGCTTCAGCCAGCGATAGCTGTAGCCGAGCCAGATGACTTTGCGCGTCAGCTCGGATAGATTCGCGCTGCGCGAATGCCAGATGCGGCGGTCGATGATCACGGCGGAGCCGGGCGGAACGCAAAGCGGTTCCGCACCGGCCGGATTCGATTTTCCGTCCTGCGGACAGTCGATGCTGTTGTGCAGGTGCGAGCCGGGGACGATCAGTGTGTTGCCGCGGTCGGGCTGTGAAACGTCCGTCAGGTAAAACCCGATTTTGACGGAGAGCCGCGGACGTGGCTCCGATTCCAACTCGTCGTTCACGCGCATGCTGTCCTGATGCCAGGCGACGCTCCAATTCTGCGCGGCGGCATTCTCCGGCGGCGTGACGTCGAGGTGCGAGTGATACAGGTAGATGTTCCAGCCCAGAATTCCCCAAATCTTGGGAAACGTTGCAGACCAATCGATCAGCTCCAGGAAAGCGTCGTCTTCGTGAATGATATTCGTAACCGAGAGCAAGCGGCCGCGGTGCTCTTCGCGGCGCTCTCGCGCATCGACGCGATCGACTGCCTCGATAAGCCGGCCGGTCATCGCTTCATCGAGAGCATTATTGATTGCCAGGTAGCCTGGTTCCTGAAAGAAGCGACGCTGCTCTTCGGTCAGGCAATGCGATAAGCAAGCGGGATTCATCGTTAGGCAGAACTCCGTTAATTGCTATGTCACGCGGCTTGTCGGGCGTCCTTTCGAGGAGGCGAGCCATGCCTCAAGGCTCGTCCCGGTTGACGCGCGCCGCCCGCCGGCGACTCTTTCCGGATGCCAGACGGCTCGTTCATGATGCGGCCCGTCGGCGGCAAAAGCAATCCCGTAGCCTGTCCTTAGGTTTTGCGTCCTTTGTTGCTGAAACGTAAGCTTCGCCGGCACACAGGCGAAAGATTGAGGAGCGGGAACGTGTCGGCGCAGGCGGATTGTGCCCTACAATGGGCGCCGGACACTCTGCTTCTGCTAATACGCGAGAGCGCCGCCATGAACAACTTGCAAACCATCGATCGTCGCACCGCGGTCAAACGCCTCGCCGGGGTGGCGGCCTTGGCCGCGGCTCCTTTGCCGCGCCTGGCAAATGCCGCCGAGGACCCGCGGGCAACCGGTCTTGGCCTGGTTATCTATAACTGCCGCCTGCGGCGCCAATGGCTGCAACGACAGAATCCCGAAACGGACCTCTTCGAACCACTGACGTTTTTAAAATACTGCCGCAAACTGGGCGCCGGCGGCATGCAGGCCGCATTAGGAACGCTGAGCTCGGATGCCGTCCGCACGCTGCGCGATTACGCCGGCGCCCATGCGCTGTTCATCGATGCGATAGCCTCCCCGCCGAAAGACGCGAACGATTTGGATCGCTTCGAAGCCGAGATTCGCACCGCTTCCCAAGTCGGCGTGCAGGCCGTGCGGACCGTCATCATGCCGGGACGACGTTACGAGCAGTTCAATTCGCTCGACGAGTTTCGCGCGTTCGAGGCCCGCGGAAAACAGATGCTACAGCGGGCCGTTCCCATCGTCGAGAAGCATCGGGTGCGGCTGGCGGTGGAAAACCATAAGGACCAGCGTATTGACGAGCGGGTCGCCCTGCTCAAACAGATCGGCAGCGAGTTCGTCGGGGCTTGCGTCGACACGGGCAACAGCTTTGCCCTGCTGGACGACCCGATCGAGACGGTCAGGCAGCTCGCGCCCTACGCCTTTACAGTACACTTGAAAGATCAAGCCGTCCGCGAATACGAAGACGGTTTTCTCCTGGCTGATATTCCGCTGGGAGAGGGTTGTTTCGATCTGATGCAGATGGTCGAAATCCTCAAGCGAGCCAAGCCCAAGCTCCGCTTCGCGTTGGAGATGATCACGCGAGACCCGCTCAAGACGCCCTGCCTGACCGAGAGATACTGGGCGACGATGCCAACCGTGTCAGGTCAAGATCTCGCTCGCACGCTGCGGATTGTCCGAGCGCATCCCGCGAGCAATCTGCAAGATGTGAACTCGTTGTCGCTGGAAAAGCAGGCGGAGCTGGAAGACGCTAACGTCGCGGCCAGCCTGCGCTTCGCACGCGAAAAGTTGCGGTTGTAACGGCGCCCGAACATTACGCGCCGACGCAGTGAATCGTGAGCCCTGGTCAAGCGACGGCGTTTGCCATGGAAAAAAACGGCCCCTTCATCCCGACGGCGGGATGAAGGGGCGAGCAACTAGCTTGGCTCAGCTCAGCCGTTCAACTCAATTTGGCCAATGCCGACAGCGCCTGCGAAGCGGCCTCGACGCTGCCTAATTGGTTGACCAGCTTCTTGGCGGCGATCAAGTCATCAATCGAGATCGCTTCCGACCGGCTCGCGGCGCGAGGGGCCGCGGCGACGGCGCCGACTTTGCCCTTCCGCCCGCGACGGGTGCGGCGCATGCCCATGCTTTTCAGCGTGGTGGAGACCTGAGCGGATGAGACCTCAATTCCTTGCTCCTTGAGCATGGCGATCACGTCTCTGGGACGAACTTTGCCGCCGATCGAGCGGGCTGCGCTGCGAATCGCTTCGGCCTTTTGTCCGCGTTCGGCGCCGCCGCCCGATCGGGCGCCTGCTCGGGCTTTCTTCTTGCGGCCGCCTTTCTTCGCGCCTCCCTTTGCGGCGCGGTCGTACTTGATCTTGCTGGCCAGAGCGAGGCTGACATCGACGCCTTCCGCCTTCAGGCCCGCCACGATTGCCTTCGGACTGGCGGCGGGATTTTTTGCCACGTAATCCCGGGTCAAGTCGCTCTTACTGACGCCCTCTTTTGCGGATGACTTTGCCATTGGAGTTAAATAGTTTCCTAGGTTCGTGAGCGCCCGCTGAAACCGTAGATGATAGCCTCAATCAGGCAGCTTGTGAATGACTTGCGACATACGAAAAGCGAGTTGTTTAATTTTGTAGAAAGTCATCCCTCTTGCTGAGGGCGCCTTAAGGCGCCCTCAAAGACACGCCGCAGCTTTCGCTCTGCTATCGCCGTTAGTTCTTGCTTCGTGAAGGTTCAGCCTGACGCAAACCATTGCGGCCGATCTGTCTAACCGGCAGACGCGACGAATGATTGAATTGCGGCGGCGCCATCCGATTCGAGCAAACTTGTTAACGCGCGCCCTATTTGTCCTTCCGAACGGGCTCGCTCCTGAGGCGACCTGACCGGCGGAGGCTCCGGTGCGCCCGATATGGTGCTAGATGTGCGATTCCGCGGCAGTTTCAGCGTTCATTTGCCGCTTGACTTTCAACTGCCGCCTCATATACGGCGACGGCGGCTTTGGCCATCATCTGAAATGTGTGTTGCGATGGCAACAGAGGGAGTCGTGTTTTGCCCAGCGTTGTAAAGAGTTCTTCGAGGGCGTCTTCGACCTTGTTTTCGAGCTTCTCAACCGTTCTCGGGTCCATTTTATTGATCCTGTCGCCAGCGGCCGGCAAGTGCGGCGTGGCCGAAAGGCGATTATTTGTAGATTGTCGCCTGGCAACGGCTGGAGGCGCCGCCAAGGTTGCCGCTAACATCTATCGACTCATAAACTACGCTCGCTAGTCTAGGCAGAATATCATTCGGATCCAGGAGGGCGGACGCATTCAAGTCTCGGTATGATGGAACAAACCGGCCGGAACGTTGT
>DASZUP010000897.1:0-2965 GCA_035547635.1 Pirellulales bacterium | reverse complement strand
CAAGACAGCGCTGCCCTGCAGAGCCGAAGCATGATTGAATCAGGGCGGGAACGATGCGCTCCAACTCGGCGTCTGGCCGGACGATCAGATGGTTTTTCGCTCCGCCGTGTGCCTGAACGCGCTTGCCGTGGGCCGCTGCTGTGCGGTAGACCGACTCCGCCACCGCGGACGTGCCGACGAAAGAGATTGCCTGAACATGCGGGTTGGCGATAAGCCGTTCGCTAGCTTCTTTGCCGCCCTGTACCACGCCGATAACCCCCGGCGGCAGGCCGGCTTCCGCGAACAAGTCGACGAGTCGCGTGCCGGTGAGCGGCGCCTTCTCGGCCGGTTTGAGGATGAACGCGTTCCCGCAGGCGACGGCGACCGACATCATCCACAGCGGAATCAAGGCCGGGAAATTGAACGGCGGAATGCCGACCGCCACGCCCACCGGTTCGCGAATGGCATGGCAGTCGACACCTCGCGAAATGCCGGTCAGCGTCTGCCCCATCAACTGAGAGGGAATGCCGCAGGCGAATTCAACCACGTCCAGCCCGCGCCGCAGCGAGCCGTGCGCCTCGCTCAACAGCTTGCCGTTTTCGCGGACAATGCCGTGCGCCAAGTCCGAGAGGTTCTGTTCCAGCAAGTCTCGGAACTTAAACAGGACGTGAGCCCGCTCCGGCGCTGGAGTGGCGCGCCAGCCAGGATAGGCGCGGGCGGCGGCAGCGCATGCCTCGTCTACCTGCTCGGACGCGGCCTCGCGCACCGGCGCAATCAACTCGGCCGCGTCCGCCGGATTGTAGATGTCTCGGTTTGTGTTCCCACGGCTCTCGACCCAGGCGCCGCCGATCAGGTTCAGCGCGGAAGACGAACGCAACGACGTTCCAGACGATCGATCAGGGGCCATGACTTTGCCTCCATTCGCGTACGCGAGCCAGAGAAGAGAGAACGACATCGCCTGCCGCCGTAGGCGATTCAAAGGCTAGCCGCGTACGGCAAATAAATCAACCGCCGCCGCTTTGCCTTTGCCGGCGCTCGTGTTCTGCGGTCGCCCAAACGCGCAGATCTCCGAAGAGTCTCGCCAATGCGGCGGGCAGGTAGTGGGCATTCAGGCCGCTGGGGTTGGGAAGAACCCAAGCGCGGCTGCCGCCGAACAGAGGCTGTTGCAGGCCGACGCGGGCGTCTTTAATTCCGGAGACGACGCGGTAAGGCTGAATGCCGAGAAAGGCGACGACGGTCGGGCGCCAGCGTCTGACCTTAGATTGCAGGCGCTTGCCGCCGGCGCGAAGTTCATCATCGCTGAGCTCATCTGCGCGGGCGGTGGCGCGGTTGACAATGTTGGTGATGCCTAGCTTGAGGTCAAGAAGTAAAGGACTTTCAAAGGGCGAGAAGAGACGCGGAGTAAATCCGCCAGCATGCAGCGCGGGCCAGAAGCGATTGCCAGGGCGGCCGAAGTGGCAGCCGATCGCGGCGGTGTAGAGGCCGGGGTTAATGCCCGCGAACAGGACGACAAGGTCTTTGGCCGCGAGATCCGGAATGTGCTTGTCGCGTGCGGCGAGGATCTGGGCTTTGCTGGGTTTCCAGGGAGTAACTGCTTTTCGACCCATACCGCGCTGTCCTCTCGGGCTGTTGCATCAATAATTACGTCGGCACGAAAGATTGTCACGTAGGTCAGGCTTTCCAGCCTGACGCGAAGGGCCCGTCAGGCTGGAAAGCCTGACCTACTTTGGCGCCGCGGTAATACGCGAATGAATTGTTGGGATGTTCAGCAGCCGCAGACAAGGCGAGAACCGTGCTTTTGAAATGACAAACGCGGTAAACAGCGGCGCCGACGGCAAGTAGTGCGGCTCCAAATAAATGCCAATGCGCAGCGAGTTTTCAAGGCCCTTCGCTTGACCGCCGCTTGTTCCGCCGTGACAATCGTCGTGAGCGCCGTCTGGCGGGCCGGTGACCCCTATCGTTTTCGTTCGAAGAGCGATAACCAGATGGAAACGACGAATGAACGGTTCTGAAAGTTCAGCAGAGGACGGGTCGCCCCACCGCCACCCAAAGCCCGAGACGACTGTAACGCCGCCAGCGCTGCCCACGGCGCCTACGTCCGCTGCGCCGGCGGAACAAGCGGCGAATTCGGACAAAGCGGCAGCCGCTTCGCCGGAGCTCCCCGCGACGCGCTCGCCGTCTCGTTCACGGCGCAGTTGGTTGCTTTTGTCTGGGATTGTGCCTGGCATGGCCGCCGGGGCATACGTTCTGGTTCCGTTCGTGCTGACCTCGCTGAACACGGTTTCTACCGATGACGCGTACGTCAATGGTCACGTGACTTTCATCGCGCCCCGAGTCGCCGGCCACGTGACCACGGTGCTGGTGGATAACAACCAGCGCGTGAAAGCGGGCGACTTGCTGGCCCAGCTTGACAAGGAACCGTTCCAGGTTCAAGTCGACATCAAGAAGACCGCCGTGGTCGCAGCAAAAAGAGAGCTGGCGACCGCAATGGCCCAGGCGCGAGGCATGGCCGCTCAGGCCCGCGGCAGCCGCTTCAAGCTCGATCACGCGATGGAAGACGTGCGGAATCAGATCGAGCTGCTCAAATCCAACGTCGCGCAACTGAAGGTCGAACAAGCGAATTTATTGCTCGCGGAACAGGACTACGCGCGCGCCGCAAAGACCGTGGAAACGGGCGCCATCACCAAGCAGGAGTTTGACCAATATCAGGCCACGCTGGCAGTGGCGAGACACCGCGTGACCAGCGCCGAACAGACCATCCAGCAGACGCGCACCAGTCTCGGCCTGCCGATCAATTACAAGAACCCTCTCGATGTGCCGGAGGAGTTGGACCAGAATTTCTCGACTGTGCAAGAGGCCTTGGCGGGCATGTACGCCAGCGTCACGCAGTTGGGTTACACTCCGCCGACTTGGAATGCGACGCCGAAGCAGGTCAAAGAGTCGTTTTACTTTCAGGATCCTGACAAAAACCAGGATCGAATCTTCG
>DASZUP010000896.1:0-4822 GCA_035547635.1 Pirellulales bacterium | reverse complement strand
GCTTAGCTTCGGTCTGCGGCAGCCGAGGTTTGCGCGGGGGCGGCGCTGCCGTCACGCGGGCCAAAAAAGTCGCACCGTCGGCGCCCCGGCGGCGAGCGTCGTCGTTCCAGATGCCTTCGGAAACCGTGACCCACGACTCGTTGTCGGTGATCGCGGCGGCGCCGAAATTGCCGAGCGTGGCGCCTCGCTCGGGGACCAGCACTTGCTCCGTGTCTCGCAGCACGCACAGTCGCTGCGGATCGACCTGAGCCAGGAACAAAGGCGCCCGGTGGCGGACGATGTGATCGTTGTTGGCGCCGCGGCGAGTGTAAACCAGGAACAAGCCGTCGCCCGCCGTCAGCCAATGTTGTTGCGTGTTGTAGCTGCCCAACTCCGCGCCGTCGTCGAACAGCCAAGGCTTGACGGAGCGGAAGTGCAGGCCGTCGGCGCCGCTCGTGACATAGCCGCGCTCGTCGTTGCGGATAGTCAGGTAGTAGCGGTTGGCCAGGCGGATCAACGACGGTTCGTAAAGGCCGCGGGCGACGTTCAGCGAGAGCACGTCGCCGTGCTCCTTGTATTTCAACGTCTCGCCGTCGAAGCTGCAGCGGACAACCGTGGTTGCGTAGGGGACCTTTGCCGACTTCGCGATATAAAATGGCAGCAGCAGCGTGCCGTCGGCTTCGACCACGAACTGGGCGCAGGCGCTGCGGGCGAAATTGAACTCTTCGCCCGCGGGCATTTCCAATCGCCGCCACCTGGTCCAGCGGTCCGTTTGCGGATCGAATACTGCGTATGCCGTCTGATGGGCGCGCGGCTGGTCTTCAAGCTGCTCGCCTTGCCGGCTGTAGCGGACCTGGGCGCCGATGGCAATCGCCTTGCCCGAAGGCGGGTGAAAGCCGGGCGTAACGTCGGCCACGGCAATGTCGACGTCGCCGTCCTCGACCCAGCCCAATTCCGGGCGTGCTTCGGGGCTGCTCCAACTGCGCCCCAGGTCGTCGGAACGCATGACGCTCAGTCCGGAATAATGGTCGGACTTGAGCAAGTGCTTTTGCAGCGTGACGAGCGCCGCCGGCCGCCCGTCCTTTCCAGCGCCAGGAATGGCGACGGCTCGGGGATGGAACCAGAGAAAGTCGCCGCCGTCGTGTTTGAGCACGGTTTCCAGCTTCAACTGGCAGTCGACGCGCGGGACGTCGCTGCGCACGGCGTCGAGCAGGACGGGCAGCAATGCATCGGCCAATTCTTCGTGGCCGCGCGGATTCGGATGGCAACGGTCGGTGGTCCAGTCTTCCAGTTTCTGGCCGCTCTGTTCGGCGGCCGTCCAACGGGCGAAGTGATCGACGCACGGCACGCCGCACTCGTGCGCCGTTTCTCGGCAAGCGTCGACATAATGTGCCAGCCGGATGTTGGGGTTCTCACCCAGCCCGTTCTTGGCGCCGACGGCCCAGCGAGGCTCGGTCATCAGGATCGGTTCGATTCCGCGTTCGAGCAAGACGGCGACGATCCGCTTCAGGTTGGCTTGATAGACGGTTCGCGATAGCCGGCTCTCGGTCTTGCCTTGATCGACATAGCTGTCGTTGGTGCCATACATCACCGTGACCCAGCGCGGGTGCAGATTGGCGACTCGATCAAGCCGCGCGAGGGCCTGATCGGTCCTCTCGCCGCCGATACCGACGTTGACCACCTTGGCGGCGACGCCCTGCTCCTTCAGCTTGCGCTCGGTGATGGCCGCGAACGTCTCTTCCGGCGTGACGCCCGAGCGGACGCCTTTGGTGATGGAATCGCCGAGGGCGACGATGACGATCTCGCCGCTGGAACCGTCCGTTTTCGACGGTTCGTCCGCCCGCACCGCCCCTGCCGTCAATGCCAGACCGACGGCCAACAGCCGTGCAGCAACTCTCATGGTTAGCTTTCTCTTGGTTGTGGTCGCGCCGCGCAGCGGGTCGGCGTTACAGCGTCGACGGCGCTGGCAGAGTCTTTTCTCTGCCAGCCCGTCGACGACTCGTGGTTGCGTGCAGAAAACACGCGGGCCTTCTGCGGGTCAAACCGAAGCTCAGCTCGCCTTCGGCTTGGCGATGTTGACGTAGGCGTGGACGTGCGGCGAACCGCGGAAGTGCCAGACGAAGCCGGGCCCTTCCAGCCGCCAAATGTCCCACTGCTTGTCGTTGCCCAGGTCGCCCGATTGATAGAAGGCGGCGTGGAGCTTGTCGAACCCGCCCTCCTGCTTGAGGATGGCCAAGACTTCGTCAACGTCTTCTTGGCGATACGGCGCCAGAATGACCTTCATCACCTCTTCGACCAGACCTTTTTGATCGCTCGAGAGCTCTCCAACGGCAATGCCCGGGAAGGCGGCGGAGGCGCCTTGCACCGGCACTTCGCTTTCTTTCGGGGCTTTCGGGACCAGGGCCTTTTCCCGCTGCTTGCCGTCCAGGGCGGCGAAGACTTCGTTGGCCTTCTTGGTCTGGTAATAGAACACGTTGCCAGGCAGTCCGGCTTCGCCGTTGCCCTCGCCGTGTCCGTAGACGATGGGACCGCCGAAGGCCGCGTTTTCAACGCAGTCGCCGTCAGCGCGGATCGTCATGTGACGGCCGGTCATCTCAAATTCGAATTGCCCGGAGCCAGGATCGCCGAATAAGGCGACGTGGTATTGGTCGAGGCCGCCGGCGTCGTCGTCCATCTGCTTGAGGAACCGCTCGTAACCGTCGGGGCTGGTCACGCCGCGGAAGATCTGATCGACCAGGGCCTGCTGATCCTTGTTGAACAGCTCGGCGATCTTCGGCTCGGTGATGGCCCAATTCGCGTTGATCTTCTGCCGTAGCGGATGATTGAAGGGAAAGCAGATCGTCTTGCGTTGTTTGTCGGAGAGCGACTCATACAGTTGTTTGGCGGCGGTTTCCGCCGGGCTCTTCGCTGTGGGCGCCGCGGCGGCTCGCCGCAGGTCGCCCGCAAGGGGCAAAGCGCCGGCCGCCAGGGCCGCAGCGCCCGCCGCTTTCACAAAGTCGCGCCGCGTCCAATGTTCGTTGCATTCCGGGCACGCCAGTCGTTTCTCATTGTTCATCGCCTGGGTCTCCTGAAGGGCTCAAGGGGGAAAGCGCCGCCTGTCGGCGAACCTGACCGATAGTGTATCCGTTGCGGCGCATGAGTACAGAAAATGAAAACGGCGGGCGTCTGTAGCAGACGCCCGCCGTGCAGGGTTCGTTTGGAACTTGAAGCAAGCGACTACTTCTTGACTTCGAAGCCCTTCTCGAAGGCGGCGTCGCTGAAGACCAGGTCGATCTGTTCATCCCCCTTGGCCTTGGCGACCTTGCCTTTGCAGTTGTTGCAGCAGAAGCAGACCTTGACGCCGGCCACTTCGATCGCGGTATCCGGGTTCAGATCCTGGCCGGACAGCGGGCACTTGACTTCCTTGGCCTGCTTGGTGGCCACCAACTGCAGGTTGGCCTTGGCGGCGTACTTCTCTTTGTTCTTGGCAAACGCCTTGGGGCAGTTCTGGCAGCAGAAGAACAGCTTGGCGCCCTTGTAGTCGACTTCGGTGCCGGCCTTGGCCGGCTTGCTGCCTGCCACAGGGCACTTGGCGCCCTTCAGGCTGATCTCTTCCGCCGCGTACAGACCGCCGGCAAACAGCGCGCACACAACCAGGGCAACGAGGGAACGACGCGTCATGAGAATCTCCTTGTGAAAGTGGCGAGCAACCGCTGTAATCGTTACAAATTGCGCCCTTAGGGTAACTAGTATCGGTTGCGTTGTCATCCATCAATAGACGTTTTTGTGTGGCAAGCCTGGGAGTAATGCACGCCATCCACGAGAGGGGGGCAGTCGGGCAGCCAAAAGGCGCAATCGAGCGGACTTCGAGTGCGGCAAGAGCGGCTCCCAAGCTGCCCCGGTGGAGGATGCAGCCCAGTTACCCGCGCTATTTCACCTTCATGGCCGCTGCCAGCGGACGGCGACCGGCGTCTTTCGAAGGGCCGGCTTCCTTCAGCTTCTCGTAGAGCAAGCCTTTGGTATAGCTGTCTTTGAGCACGATCGGCTGCTTGGGTCGATCCGCAGGGAAGATCGCCAGCACCGGCACGGCCTTGCCGCCGCTGAGCTTGATGAGCAGATCGCTCTCTTCCGTCGGATAATCCGTCATGTCGGCGACCAGCGTTTCGATGCCGTGCGTTTGCACCACTTCCTTGGTTTCGGCCGTGTTGAGCACCAGCCGCTCCAAGGCTTTGCAAGTCACGCACCAGTCGGCCGTGAAGTCGACCATTACGGTCTTGCCTTCACCGGTCAGGCGTTCCAGTTCCGCCACGGAGAAGGGCTTCCAGGCCAACTCTTCGGCTTCATAGAAAGAGATGAAGGCGCCGCAGCCGACCGTCGTGGCAACGACGATCGCCCCGGCCCAGGCTCGCAGCTTGACGCCGAAATCCGCGTAGACCGGGGTTCTGCCGATCCACCAGCAAGCGGCCCACAAACCGATGAGGAACGCGAACGTGGGAATCACCTTCTCCTGAGGAATCAGCGTCATCAGGTAGACGACCGTGCCCAATAGGACAAAGCCCATCAGTTGCTTGAAGGTATCCATCCAGGCGCCCGGCTTGGGCAGGAAGCGAATCAACTGGGGAAACGCTCCGATCAACAACTACGGGCTGGCCATGCCCAGCCCCATGCAGGCGAACATGGCATAAGTCACATGCGCAGGCTGCGCGAAAGCAAAGCCCAATGCGGTGCCCAGAAACGGTCCGCTGCAAGGCGTTGCCAGGACCGTCGTGATGGCGCCTTTGCAGAAGGCGCCGTAAGCGCCCTCTTGGGCCGCCAGTTCGTCTGCCTTGCCGCTGCCGACGAAGCCGGGAATGGGTATCTCCCA
>DASZUP010000895.1:0-4383 GCA_035547635.1 Pirellulales bacterium | reverse complement strand
GGCGCCCGCTTTCTGCGGCTTGGCCGGTTTGGGTTTGGCGTTGTCGCCCGCAACTTTGCCGTCAGGGCCGTCGATATCGGCGCCTGCGCCAGCGCCTGTTTGGGGATCTGGTGTGGCGGCGGTTGCGACGCCTTGAGCGCGATGCTTCGCACGTCCTGCCCCGGCCTGATCGGCGTCGCCTTTGGCGCCGTCCGCCGTCCCGCTTGTTGTATCGCCGGTGGCATTGCCCGTTGCCTTGCCCGCGACGGCGCCCGTTCCCGTTCCAGCGCTTGCGCCGCTGCCGCCGCCGGTCACCGATCCGTCCTCTCCGCCGATCCCGGCTGGCAACCTCCGCAAGGCGAGCAGTGCCAATAACAGCACGCCGGCCAACAACGCTCCGCCGCCAACGACCGCGGCGATCTGCCGGCGGCGGCCGGGCGCTTTCGGCAGCGGGGGCGGCAACCTCGAAGTGCGCGACGTCGATAGGGAAACTACCGCAGGAGGCTCGTGCGCTTGCTGCATTACGGATTCATGCTGTGCATACGACTGCTCTGCGGTCTCTGCCGCAGGGGCTGCTCGCTTGGCACGCTCAGCCTGCGGCGCCGCTGCGCCCGCCACCCCGAGACCGGGGATGCCTGCGGCGGCGACCCAGCGGCCGGCTTCGCCCTGGCGCACTTGCTGCTCGGACGCCAGTTTGCCGCGGTGGGCCAGAAACCTTAACTCGTCCCAAGAGTAAGGGCCGCTGGCGCCGTCGTCTTGTTTTACGTACCAACTTTGCGTCATGGCGTCGTACGCTCCGGTTCTTGTTCGAACGGCATGATCCGCAGCTTGCTCACGACGTGCCGCGTGCAGTATTCGGCGCAAGCGTCCAGGAAGTCTTCCTCGGATTTCTTCAGATAGGTCAGCAGCAGCTGCACGGCCAGCGCGGCGACCAGAGCGACCAGAGTGGTTTGGAACGCCTTGCTCAGCCCGGCCGTCACGCCTTTCAGGGCGTCGGCCAACTGGCTGATGTCGGCGGCCTGGGCGATCACGTTGCTGAAGCCGCCGATGGCGGCCGAGAGCCCCAGCACCGTGCCGATGAAGCCCAACACCGGAATCGCCCACACGAAGCCCTCGACCATCGAGTAGCTGGAGTACATCGAGGACTCGTCGCTTTCGGCCTGGGCGCGAAGAATGTCGCCGACGTCCGAGACCCGCCCCAGATTGCGCAGGTTCGAAAGTGCGATCATGATCCGATTGAAGAGCAGAAATTGCTTGGGGTCGTCGACCGTCGCATAGATGCGGCCGGTCACCTGGTCCACGTTGCCCGAGGAGAGCACAAAGTCGTAATCGCTCGGCACGACATTGAACCCGAGCGTGCGGCGCTGCAAGCGCAGCTTGCTGCCTTTCAACGCCAAGATTGATAACGACCAGGCGGTCAAGAAGCAGGTGGCGTATTGGCCGATCCCGTTGTTGGTGAACATCTCGGCGACGCCGGCGAACCGAGTATCTCCGAGCGGGATCAGCGCGGCATAAAAGGCGACCGTCAACGCGGCCCCGATCAGGCCCGAGAGCAGCAATCGGGTTTGCGTATAACGACCGCCGCGGAACCCCAACCGCTGTTCGATATCGAGGCGAGACCAGGACAAGGGCGCTTCGCTGACCGATTCCACGTGATTAAACCTCGCTGCTCAGGATGGACTTTTCATCCGTCCGACGAATCGCACTCCGTGCACCTCTTGATTTCCGCGAGCCGTGCCATCAACCCGGCGGTTCAGACGCGTCACCCCACCATGCTTCGCACTCCGACCACAGTTAGCAGGGACATTGCGGCAAGCAACAGCACGATGGCCGCGCCGATCGTCAGGATGACGTAGCCTAGAGCCATGCCGGCCAGCGCCATGCCGCCGCCCGGGCGCCTATCGGCTTGTTGCTTTATCTGGCGCGCCGCGGAGTGTCCGAACACGACGGCCAGTACAGAAGCGACCACCGACGCCAACACGCAGCCGATCAGCACCGCAAGGCCCAACCCAATCAGCATCAGCGTTACGCCTGCGACGGCGACCGCCACGCCCAGCAAGCCAAGCACCAACGAGGCCACGGCCAGGCCGGACGTTTGTGCGCCCGACGCAGGCGATGAATTGACGGGGGCTGGGGTCGCCGCGGCCTTTGCCGGGGAGGCCGGCGCGGGAGGCGCGTCGGGCATCAGCCCGCGAATCTCGCGCGCGGGCGTCCAGTTCGCCATGCCCGCCGCCCAGACCAGGTCGTCGGCGCCCAGTGCGCCGGCGCTGGCCAGTCGCACCAATTGGTCAAACTTGGTCGGGCCTTCTTGTAAGCCGCCGCGAGCGTAAAACCATTTCGCCTCTTCGTCGGGATCCGTCGACGCGTAGTCCGCAGGCTCCGCAGCAAGGCTCTCGCTTTCGCCGGGCGAGCCGCTCGCTGGCGCCGCTGCGGCGGCCAGCGGCGCGGGGGCGACGCGCGGAAACAGCTCGGGTCGGTCCTTGGCGGAGCCCCATGACCGGCCGTCGCTGGACACTTCATGCACGCGGCTGAACTGGCCGCTGCGCGACAACGAATGGAGCTGGTCCACGTCGAACGGCCCTTGCTCGCGTCCGCGCAGGCGGATGTAGAAGCGGTCGGTGTTCATCAAACTTCGCTCCCGGCATACATGGTCCGCTTCAGTTCCCTTCCGGCGTCGGCGCCACGACGTAGACCGGTCGCCCTTCGACGAAGGCATCGTCGGCTGCGACGAGTTTCGGCTGGCCGGCTTCGATGTTTCCAATCCGTTCGAATTTTACCGCGACGCCTTCTTCGGCAGGCTGGACGAACAGCAACTCACCGGTAATGTCGTCGGGCAGCGGTTCGGTCGAGATCTGCCAGCGTCCGTCTTCGGCCTGGCTCAGCCAGCCGATCCAACGGCGCGGCTCGGTGGGCCAAGATTGACGCAGCCTGACGAATTCCTGAGCGGCCGCATCCCGCGCGACGCGGAGATCGGGCAACCGCTTCAGCAACTCCTCGGCTTGCCGGCGAGCTTTCCGGGCGTTGGCGTCGATCGGGTCGAGCCAGTTGATCGTGCCGTCGAGCTTGGCGCCATCAAGCAGTTCCGCCGTTTTTGCAAAGCCGTGTTCGAGCACCAGGCTGCCTTGGCGGGCGACCTTCAAGACCTGCTGCAAGAGCTGCACTTTCAGCACGGGATCCATTCGGGCTTGTCGTTCGACGTCGAGCAGCATGCGGCAGAAAGCCGCTTCCCAATGAGCGTCGTCCAGCTTTGACAGTTCGTCGAGCACCGACCCGGCCGCGACCGATTGCGGCGCCGGCCCAATTCCGTCGCGCGCCAACTCCGACTCCTTCACTAACATCGGCCGGGTCGTCAGCTTCAAATCGCTCAGGTAATTGAACGTGACGGCCTTGTCCTGCACTTTCGGCTTTTCGTTCGTGTAGAACTTCATCCCCAAATCGTTTTCCACCATCGTCAGATTGGCGACAGTTGGGAGCTGGAAGACGTCTTTCAGCGCAGCGTCGATGCGCACGCCGCCGGCGACGCGGCCGGCGATCGGCGCCAGGAAATCAAGGCGCTGCTTGACTCGCGCAGCTTCGGGCGCGGCCGCAAAGACGGGCAGCAGCGCTTTTGCCTCGGCCGTTTGTTCCTCTGCCGCTTTCGGCGTGATCTGCGTCGAATCGCCTGCGGCGAAGCGGGCGACCATCGCGTCCCACTGATCCAGTTGCTCCCAGCTTGACGGTTCTTTGGCGAGCACCTTGAGAAAGTCGTAAGTCCGCTTCGTATCCGGATATTCTTTGGCGTACTTCGCCAGGTGCTCTCGGAAGCGGCGGCGATTGCCGACCACTCGTGTGATCTCTCGCAAGCTCCGTTGACGATCCAGCCGCGCCTGCACGGCGTCGTGCATCGTCCAGAGTTTCTTGCGCAGGGCGGAGACTCCGTCGATCAGCGTGCGGTCGACGCCCTCAGAAGCGTGCTCCAGCGCTTTTGCGTCGTCAGCCAGCCGGTTGATCGCCGCCAGCGAGTCTTCGTCGGCGTCGGTCTGTTTTGCTTGATACTGCCGGAGACGCTGCTGCAGAGCTTCGACGCGTTTCATAAAGGCCTGGTTGCGTTCATCCTGCAACTCCTGCTGACGCTCGGCCACTTTCCGTTCCCACTGCAACGTCTCCGCCTTCTCCTGGTCGCCGCGTGCCAGACTGCGGGCTTCGTCCAGCAGCTTTTTGTCAGGGCGATCAAGCCCGGCGGCCTTGGCGCCGTCCAACGCCATTTCGAACGCCGCCACGCGCTGGCGCTCTTTCTCTTCCAAGCCGTTTAGCCGGGCCGCCAATTCGACGATTTCCGGGCGCTGCCTGAGCCACGCTCGATCGTCCGTCAATTCGTCGAGGTACTTTTGGGACTCGTTGAGCTTCAAGTCGTCGATCAGCTTC
>DASZUP010000894.1:0-13787 GCA_035547635.1 Pirellulales bacterium | reverse complement strand
CCGCGGGCAATGAAACCTTCCGCCATCGCCCGCCCTAGCCCGCGGCTGACGCCGGTGATAAGGACGTTCTTTTTCTTCTGTTGCGACATGAAACTCGGCTCCGGTCGATTACGTAACGGCTGTCGCTTGCCAACAAGGCCTTGTCCAGGCCTTTACCGTACTGGGATCCGGCGGGCAAAGCCAGTAGAGGGGCGCAAGACGCGGCGATTGAACCCCTCGGCGGACATGCCTACGATGGAAGGGAGGATGCGGGCTCTTGATTGCGGGCGGGCCCGGTCCAGTTGAAGGAAGAGATCAAGAGTTGCTTTGCGTTTTGACGCGCCTGGGGCCGGCCTCTGCTGCGAGGCGTGGGAAAGGCGGCGGCACGCCGTTGTTCGTCTGCCTCTGTGTCGATCCCGTTTACGAAAGCCGCTGTCATGCGCTGGCCCATCCGATACCAGATTCTGCTGCCTCTGGCCGGCATTATGTTGGCGGCGGTGCTGGGCGTGAGCGTGCTCAGTGCGTATCTGGCCGCTCAGCGGGCGGAAGACGAAATCGACGAGCAGATGCGCCGCGTGGCGCGCACCCTGCTCGATTCGAGCCTGGGCTTTCCGCTCAACGACGTCGTGCTGCGGCAGATGGCGGGATTGAGCGGGGCGGAGTTCGCGCTGGCCGATCGCTCGGGCCGCGTCGTGGCTTCGAGCCGGAAGTGGGGCGCCAATTTGCCGATGACCGCAGCCCCCGTCCAACGTTGGGAAGACTTGCAACTCGGTCAGCCGGCGGAACTGGATCATAACCGTTACTTTCTTGCCGCACTGAGCATCCGCGGTCGCGGCGCGCAACCGGAGCCGCTGGTGCTCTATATCTTCTATCCGGAAAAGCACTGGCGCGAGAGCCGGCGGGCGGCTGCGTTTCCGCCGCTGGCGATCGGCGGAATAGCGCTGACGTTGTTCACGCTGCTGGCCGCGCTGATTGCAGCGCGGCTCAGCCGGCCGATTCATCAACTGCGTTCGCAAGTAGCGCGGTTGGGACAAGGAGATTTCCGTACCTGGCCGCTGCCGCGCCGCAACGACGAGCTGCGCGATCTGGCGGGCGGCATCAATTGGCTCGCTGAACAACTGGCGGAGATGCGCCGCGCCATCCAGCGCAGCGAACGTTTGTCGCTGCTCGGTCAACTCAGCGGCGGGCTGGCGCACGATCTTCGCAACGACGTAACGGGCGCGCGGATGGCGGTGCAACTGCATCGTCGCTCGTGTCGCCAGGGAGACGATGAAAGTCTCGATGTCGCGCTGCGGCAACTGGCGTTGACCGAAGAGCACCTGCAGCGGTTTCTCGCCGCCGGACAGCCGGAACAGCTCAAACGCGTCGACTGCCGTATTGAGGAAGTGATCGATACGGCCGTGCAACTGGTCGAGCCTGCCTGCCGCCATCGAAAGGTGGAGTTAACCGTCGCCGCCGGCGAAGAGGCTGTTGCCGGCGATTCGCCGAGGCGCCGCCTGGAGGCGGATCCGGAACAGTTGCGGCATTTGCTGATGAACCTGATCCTGAACGCCGTCGAGGCCGCAGGCCCGGGCGGCTGGGTGCGAGTTGAGTGGGGCGACGAAGCGGACGGCTGCTGCCACGTGCGCGTGCTCGACAGCGGCGCCGGACCGCCGGCCGAGTTCATCGAGCGGCTGTTCGAACCGTTTTCCACCACCAAACCCGAAGGCGTGGGGCTGGGCTTGACCGTGGCTCGGCAGGTGGCCGAATCGCACGGCGGCCGGTTAGAATTCTCTCGACGTCTCGGGGCAACGTGCTTTGAGCTGACTCTGCCGACCGTTGGGGAGGAATTGACGGCAAACAGTCCAATAGCGAAAGTCCAAAGTCCAAAGTCCAAAATCGGAAGTCGGAAGTCGGAGTAGCAGTCGAACCCGCAACTCCTGACTCCTGACGCCTCTTTGAATTCCCTGATTCCGCCATCGCCATGTCTCACATCCTGATCGTTGATGACGAAGAGAGCATCTGCTGGGCGCTGGGCCGACTGGCTCGGGAAGAAGGTCATCAGGTGCAAGTCGCCTCGTCGGCCGAAGACGCCTTCGAACTGGCGCGCCAGGGGCGGTTCGATCTGGTGATGCTTGACGTCCGTTTGCCGGGCGTCGATGGATTGTCGGCGATGGCGCGCCTGCAGGAACTGGCGCCCGGGGCGCCGATCGTCGTGATGACTGCCTTCGGCAGCCTGGGGACGGCCGTCGAGGCGATCCGCAACGGCGCCTTCGACTATCTGACCAAGCCCTTCGATCTGGAACGGGCGGCGGAGGTGATCACGCGCGCGTTGGCTCAGCGTCAAGAAAGCGCCGACGCGTCGCACGCCGTAGAAGCCGGAGCGGAGGCCGCAGACGCCACAGAGGAAGAGTTGATCGGGGCCAGCCCGGCGATGCAGGAAGTATTCAAGCGGATTGCGCTGGTCGCCCCGACCAGCGCTGCGGTGCTGATTACCGGGGAGAGCGGCACGGGCAAGGAACTTGTGGCCCGGGCAATCCATCGCCACTCGCGCGAGGCGGCCGGACCGCTGGTCTCCGTGAATCTGGCGGCGCTGAACCCGACGCTGGTAGAGAGTGAGTTGTTCGGCCACGTCCGCGGCGCCTTCACCGGCGCCGATTTCGCCCGCCAGGGGCTGTTGGAACTGGCCGACGGCGGAGCGGTGTTCTTCGACGAAGCGGGCGACATTCCGCTGCCGGTCCAGGTGAAACTGCTGCGAGCGCTGGAGCAGCGAGAGGTGGTGCCGGTCGGCGATACCAAGCCGCGCCGCAGCACGTTCCGCGTCATCGCCGCAACGCACCGCAACCTGCGCGAAGAAGTGCGCAAAGGAAACTTCCGCGAGGATCTTTTCTTCCGCCTGGCCGTATTCGAGATTCATCTGCCGCCGCTACGAGAACGGGGAGACGATATCGCGTTGCTGGCCGAGCGCTTCCTGCAGAGATTCTTGCGCTCCGGCGGCGCCAAGGTCCATTTTACCGGCGCCGCGCTCGATGAGTTGCGGCGCCGCCCGTGGCCGGGCAATGTGCGCGAGCTGCGCAACGCCGTCGAGCATGCAGCGCTGCTGGCCCGGGCCGGCGCGATTACGCCGGAACATCTGCCGCCGCGGATTGCCGGACAGGCGCCCCCCGCCGAAACGGAAGAGGAGCTGGGCCGGGCCGTGCGCAATTGGACGCTCGAGCGATTGGGCGGCGCCAGCTTGCCCGAAAATCTCTATCAGCAGTTTCTCGACCAGGCCGAACCGCCGTTATTGACCGCCGTTCTCGAACGCACCAGCCATAACCGCGTCGCCGCCGCCAACCTGCTCGGCATCCACCGGGCCACGTTGCGCAAGAAGCTGGGATAGAAGTCGGCGAAAGTCCAAAGTCCAAAGTCCAAAGTCCAAAGTCCAAAGTCCAAAGTCCAAAGTCCAAAGTCCAAAGTCCAAAGTCCAAAGTCCAAAGTCCAAAGTCCAAAGTCCAAAGTCGGAAGTCGAAAAGACAGCCGAGCCGGCAAGTCCAGAGGCTTGACGCCCGCTGCGGAACAGTCAACAACTTTTCCTACTCTCCAATCCCAACTCCCTACTCCCTTCTCCCTTCTCTCTGCCCCATGCACGACGATATTCGCATCGGTACGTTGGTCAAAGCGGACCGGGATCCGGCGAACTATATTCGCCAGATTTTGCCGCACGGTTTCGAGAGCTTCGAGCTGATTTTTCCGACCAGCGTGGCGGAGTTGAAGCTCGATCAGATCGCGGCCGAGGTGCGCGAGGCGCTGGAACAGCACGGCGGCGGCGCGATCATCAGCTCGCTGGGCGTTTACGGCAATGCCCTGGTCGATGAAAAAGTCGCTCGGGCGTTTGCCGTGCTGATCGACGCCGCCGAGATGTTCGGTTGCCGGCTGGTCTGCGGTTTTGCCGGGCGGATCCCCAATCGGCCGGTGCCGGAGTCGATGCCGGCGTTCAAGCGGGTGTTCACGCCGCTGGCCGCGCAGGCGGAAGATTGCGGCGTGCGGATCGCTTTCGAAAACTGTGAGAAGCGGGGCACGTGGGACTACGGGGACGACAATATCGCCCACGCCCCGACGGCCTGGGAGATGATGTTCAACGAGGCGCCCAGCCCGGCCTTGGGATTGGAGTGGGAACCGTGCCATCAGTTGGTCAGCCTGATCGATCCGTTGCCGCAGTTGCGGCAGTGGGTTGACAAGGTGTTCCACGTCCACGGCAAAGACGCCACGATCATGTGGGACATCATCCGCACGTGCGGCATCCGCGGCGGCAAGCAGTACATCCACCACCGCACGCCGGGCTTTGGCGACACGAACTGGAGCGACGTCATCAGCACGTTGCGGCTGGGCGGGTATCGCGGCTCAATCGACATCGAAGGCTGGCACGATCCGGTCTATCGGGATGATCTGGAAATGACCGGCCAGGTGCGAGCGCTTAACTACCTCAAAGAGTGCCGCGGCGGCCCGTTTGTTCCCAACCCGATGTGACGTTGCGGCCGGTGGCTGATGGCGGGGGAGTCAGACGATCGCCACCTTGACGCAGTGAATCGGCGGCAGCGATGAGGCCACGCACTCGAAGGCCTCGCCGCCGTCGCGGCCGCGCCAAAGCTGGCCGGTCGTCGTACCGAACCAGACCGAGGGGCGGCGGCCATCGTCGAGATCCATGCCGTCTCGCAGCACGGTGAACCAGGCGTCCTTCTTCGGCAACCCGTTCGTCAAACGCTGCCACTTGCCGCCGGCATTTTCGCTGCGCCACACCGCGGGCTGGGCGCCGGGGCAGGTGCGCGTGGCCGGGTCGAGCGGAACGACGTATACGGCGTCCGGCTGGTGCGGATGCACCGAAATCGGAAAGCCGAAATCGCTGGGCAGGCCCTTCGCAATGCTTTGCCACGTTCGCCCGCCGTCGTCGCTGCGCAGCACGCCCAGCGACGAATCTTCAAAGCCGCCGTGGTTTTGCATGTACAGTCGCTCGGGCATCGCGGGATGCGCTGCGATCTTGTGGACGCACTGCCCGTATTCGGGAAACTTGTCGGGCATGAACCCGGCGCCCACGCCGGCGTTTTCCGGAGTGAAATTCTGCGAGCCGTCGCGGCTCGCGTAATGTCCGCCGGTCGAGATGCCCAGGTGCAAGGCCCCGCCGTGGTGCAGGATGGTGTGCAGGCAGAGGCCGCCGTTGCCGGGCATCCACTGCCGCGCGTGCGCGTGGTCGGTGATGCCGGTCACTTTCTCCCAGTGATTGCCGCCGTCGTCGCTGCGGAATAGCGCGGCAGGCTCCACGCCGCAAAGATAGTCGGTCGAGTCGCCGCCCTCGGCCAACGACCAGATGTTCTTCAGGGTCCGCCCATCGTCGGCGGCGAAGGAAGGCGCCGACTTTGTCGGTTTGAACTTCTTGCCCAGGTCGTTGCTCACTTGCACCGTCGTGCCGAACCAGGGCGAACTGGGGACGGCCACCAGTTTGGGCGTCTTTCTGCGGCGATCGATCAAGGCGGTGTTCATCGGCATGCCGGGAAAGAATGGCCCGCGCATTTCAAGCCGCCGCGCGGCCGTTCCGCCCTCGAAGACGAACAGCCCTTTTTTCGTTCCCACCGCCACGACTAATCGATCCGGCATGGATCAGCCTCCCGAGACGGCGGGCAAAATGCTGACCAGGTCTCCTTCAGCCAGCGGCGTATCCAATCCGGCCCGCGTGCGGATGTGATCGCTGTTGACGAAGACGTTGATGTGGGGCCGCGGTTCCCCGCGCTCGTCGCACAGCTTCGAGTGAATCTGCGAGTGCTCTTGCGCCAGTCGGGTCAGCAGGCCGCGGACGTTCTCGGCGACGAGGCAAAGCTCGGCTTGCCCCGCGCAAAGGGAGCGCAGAGCATGGGGAATCGTGACGCGAATCGAGGGGACGACGGCTTGCATCGTTAAGGAACATAGTGTCCGGGTGCGGCGAAGTCAACGATCGCGGCTGATCGCCGATCGGCTGATCCGAATTCGTTCAACGCTTGCGGCAATGCACCGTTTTCCGCCGGATTCGCGGCGAGCGCGACTGCATCGATTACTCTCCTAACACATAGGCGAAGACGAGCGGCGCGACGATCGAGGCGTCGGAGTTGATCATGAACTTCGGCGCATCCTTGTCGAGTTTGTACCAGGTGATCTTTTCGTTCGGCACGGCGCCGGAATACGAGCCGAAGGAGGTGGTCGAGTCCGAGATCTGGGCGAAGTAGCTCCAGAGCGGCACTTTCTTTTCCAGATCCTGGATGATCAGCGGCACGGCGCAGATGGCGAAGTCGCCGGCAATGCCGCCGCCGATCTGGAAAAAGCCGGGCCGGTGCTGCTCAACGTTCTCCAGGTACCACTTGACCAGGTGTTCCATCTGCTCGGTGCCGCTTTTGATCACCGAGTGGCTCTTCACTTCGCCTTCCATGACCCGAGCGGCGAAGATGTTGCCGAGCGTCGAGTCTTCATAGCCGGGCGCGTAGACCGGAATGCCCATCTCGTAGGCGGCCCAGACCCAGGAGTGTTCCTTGGGGAGTTGCTTGTGTTCGTCGATCACGCCGTCGTCGAACAGGCGATAGAAATACTCGCAGGAGAAGTGCGATTCCCCCTTTTCGCCGGCCTCGATCCAGTACTCCAGCAATTTGCCTTCGATGTGGCGGATGACCGTTTCGGGGATGCAGGTGTCGGTCACGCGGTTGAAACCGTCGTCGCGCAGTTGCTGCTCGTCGGTGGGCGAGAGATCGCGATAGTGGGGCACCATGCGATATTCATCATGGGCCACCAGGTTGAAGATGTCTTCTTCAAAGTTGGCGGCCGTGCAGGAGATGGCGTGGATCTTGCCGGCGCGAATCATCTTGGCCAGCGAGATGCCCAGTTCCGCGGTGCTCATCGCCCCGGCCATCGCCAACAGCATTTTGCCGCCCTGTTCCACGTGCTGTTTCCAGGCCTTCGCGGCGTCGACCGTCTCGCGAGCGTTGAAATGCCGGAAATGGTGATCCATGAATTGCGTAATCGACATGGCAAAACCCAGGGCTAAAGGGGCGAAACAAGGCGCCGGCGGCTTCGGGGCGGGCGGGAACGAATTCAACATTCCCGTTCGCCGTACGTCCCGGCCGCTCCGCGTGGGAGGGCAAGGCCGCACGGCCAAACCGCCGCCGTCCGCTCTTCCGCGGAGCAAGGCGGCTATTGTAGAAAAATAACGCGCCAGCGTCAGGGGGCGCGTCGGCCTGCCGGGCGGTTACCGCAGTTTCATCTCGGAGCTCATGCCGCCCGCTGCGGGAAGGTACGTGCTGCGAACATAATCGATCACCATGCGGTGAGCGCTGAACCGCCAGGCCAGCGAGCTGATGGAGTTCATCATCCGCTTGATCCAATGCCGCGGCAAACCGTCGATGTCGCGGTCGTAATAGAGCGGAATCACTTCCTGCTCCAGCACGCGGTACAGGTCTTCTGCATCGCGACGGTCGTTGACCTCGTCGGAAACGTGGCTCGTGCCGCGGCCGATGGCAAAGCCGTTGTTGCCGTCGTAGGCTTCCGCCCACCAGCCGTCGAGCACCGACAGGTTGAGCCCGCCGTTGAGCACGACCTTCTGACCGCTGGTCCCCGAGGCCTCGAGCGGCCGGCGGGGATTGTTGAGCCAGACGTCGACGCCTTGCACCATGTGACGGCAGACGTTGATGTCGTAGTCTTCCAGGAAGGCGACGCGACCGACAAACCGCGGGTCGTGCCGCAGGTTGGCGATCTTTTTGATCAACTGCTTGCCCGGTTCGTCGGCCGGATGGGCCTTGCCGGCAAAGATCACCTGGATCGGCCGGTTGGGGTCGCAGAGCAGATCATAAAGCCGGTCGGGATCCGTCATCAGCAGATCCGCGCGCTTGTAGGTGGCAAAGCGGCGGGCAAAGCCGATCGTCAGCACGTTCGGATCGAGCATGTTCCGGGCGGCTTCGACCACTTCGTCGCTTTCGCCGCGGCGGCGGCATTGCCGGCTGACGCGGCGGCGCACGAAGGCCAGCAGCAGGTTTTTCAACGCATGGTGCGATTCCCACAGTTCGCCCGGATCGACGTGGTGGATGCCCTGCCACGCTTCCGGCTCGAACATGTTTTTGAACCAGTTGACCGGGAAATTGCGGTCGTAAAGCTGCAGCATCTGCCAGGCCAGCCAGCTCGGCACGTGGACGCCGTTGGTGATGTGGCCGATCGGAATTTCTTCTTCCACTCGCCACGGCCACAGATGGGCCCACATCCGCCGGCTGACGTGTCCGTGCAGCGAACTGACGGCGTTGGCCCGCCGCGAGAGTTTCAGCGCCAGCACGGTCATGCAGAACGTTTCGCCGCCGTTGTGCGGTTCCACGCGTCCCAAGCCCATCAGTTGGTCGTGCGAAATGCCCAGTTGGTCTCGCAGCGGACCCAAGTGCTCTTCGATCAAGCCGCTGTCGAAGCGGTCGTGACCGGCCGGCACGGGCGTATGCGTGGTGAAGACGGTGTGTTGCGCAACGTCGCGCAGCGCCTCGTCAAAGCTCAGGCCGTCCGAGTGCATCATGTCGCGAATGGCTTCCAGCGTGGCGAACGCGCTGTGCCCTTCGTTCAAGTGATACACGCCCGGCGAAATGCCGAGCGCCTTGAGCGCCCGGGCGCCGCCGACGCCCAGCACCAGTTCCTGGCGAATGCGCGTGCGATGATCGCCGCCATACAGCCGGCTGGTCAGTTCGCGGTCTTCCGGGCTGTTGCCGTCGACGTCGCTGTCGAGCAGGTACAGGCTCACCCGGCCGACGCGCATCAACCACACTTTGGCCACCAACTGGCCCGTGCGGGTGTCGATGGTCACGTGGATCGGTTTGCCATCGATCCCCACGGCCGGCACCATCGGCACGTTCTCGACCTTCGTGTCGAGATACTCCTGCATCTGGTAGCCGTCTTGATCGAGGTGCTGCTTGAAATAGCCTTGATCGTAGAACAGGCCGATGGCCACGAACGGCACGCCCAAGTCGCTGGCCGTTTTCACGTGGTCGCCCGAGAGCACGCCCAGGCCCCCCGAGTAGATCGGCACCGATTCGTGCATGCCGAACTCGGCCGAGAAATAAGCGACCGGTTTCGAGCCCAGCACGCCGGCGTGCGTCGTGCCCCAGGTCTGATTGCTGCTAAGATACTCCTTCAGCAGACGATAGGCATGGTTGATCCGGCTGTAGAGGACCAATTCAGAGGCCCGCATTTCCAACCGCTCGGGCGTGAATTCGCTCAGCAGGGCGATCGGGTTATGATCGAGCTGGCGCCAGCGAATCGGGTCAAGATCGCGAAAGAGATTGACGACTTCCGGCTGCCAGCTCCACCACAAGTTATTGGCCAAAGCCAGGCATTTGTCGTAAGGGGTGGCGGAACCGACTCCCACAGCAGACCATCTGGGGGGCGTAGAAGCGGGGGCAGTGTCTGTTTGACTCATCCATGTATCCTTGCGCATGACCAAGCGCGAGCGAGCAATGCTAGCGTTTCTTTGGAGCGCGCATTATAGCGATTTGGTAAAACGGGGCGACCCCAGTGTTCCCGAGACGCAGTCCCGCCGATTAAAAACTCCCTAGAGACCCCTCTCGATGACCTCTCCTTCGCACATCTGCTCCCCGGAAGACCCGGCCCTGGCTGACTTGTGCCGACGGCTCGCCGCCAGCGCCGACGCGCTCGACGCCGCCGCGGCCTGGCCGAGCGAACAACTGGAAGCTTGCCGCCAACACGGCGTGTTCCGTTGGTTTGTACCGCCGGAATTTGGCGGTCAGGGATGGGGCGAACAAGAGCTGATCCAGGCTTACCTGCGTCTCAGCGGAGCTTGCCTGGCCACCACCTTCGTGCTGACTCAGCCTCAGGGCGCGGCGCGCCGTATTGCCGCCAGCGACAACGACGAGCTGAAGGCCAGGCTGCTGCCTGGGCTGGCAGCCGGCAAGGCCTTGGCCACGGTTGGCATTTCCCACCTGACGACCAGCCGCCGGCACCTGGCCCACCCCGTTCTCGCGGCGCATGAATCGGGCGGCGCCTTCACGTTGGACGGGACGATTCCCTGGGTCACCGGCGGCGCCCACGCCGATTACATCACCATCGGCGCCACTTGCGACGATGGACGGCAGATCCTGGCCGTGCTGCCGACCGACCTGCCCGGCGTGGCGCCGCAACCGCCGGCGAACCTGGTCGGGCTGAGCTCCACGCACACCGGCGAGGTCCGCTGCCAGAACGTACGTCTGGGCGGCGAGTGGCTGTTGGCCGGGCCGGTCGAAAACGTACTATCGCAAGCCAAAGGCGCAGGTACGGGCGGAGCGCAAACCTCGGCGCTCGCCATCGGGCTGGCCTCTGCCGCCTTGGAATTCTTCGAAGCAGAAGCCGAGAAGCGCGCGGACCTGGCGCCCGCGGCGGTCAGCTTGCGCGAAGAACATCGACGGTTGGAAAACGACCTGTTTACGCTGGTTGCCGGCGCTGCGACCTGTTCGCCGGAGGACTTGCGGGCCAGAGCGAACAGCTTTGTCCTGCGCTCGGCGCAAGCCGCATTGACCGCCGCCAAGGGCAGCGGTTACGTGAGCGGACACCCGGCAGGGCGTTGGTGCCGCGAGGCGCTGTTCTTTCTGGTCTGGAGCTGTCCCCAGCCAGTGGCGGCCGCCGCCTTGTGCGAGCTGGCCGGTTTGAGCGATTAGACGCAGGCCGGCGGGAGCCGCCTTGCGTCAACTGGGCGAACTCAGTACCGTGCTCGCCGCGAAAATGCGTTTTTTCATTTCTGCCCGTCGACGCCCGCCGTGAAGCGATTCTTGGCTGCGGCGCCAGACGCCTTTCGGGCGCCGCCATGTTTGCTCATAGCCGTAAAGACCTGCTGCTCGTAGCGCTCGGGTTGTTAATGCCGGCGCTGGTATTCGCCGACTGCCGTTATTTTGACCAACTGGGATGGATCAGTCAGTTGACGCTGGCGGCGGTCGTCGTCGGCCTGATCGGCACCAACTATCAGTGCGTCGGTCACAACTTCGTGCACAACCCGTTCTTTCGCCGGCCGCTGCTGAACCACGCGTTCTCCCTTGTTAACAGCCTGTCGCTCGGCATGCCGCAGACGCTGTACAAGTACCACCACCTGAATCATCACCGTTTCAATAACGACAAGAAACGCCCGGGAGACCTCGAACCGAGGGACCGCTCGTCGACGTATCGCTTTGCCGCCCATCCAGAGCGCGAAGAAAGCCTGCTGGCCTATGCCTTTTTGGGTCCGTTTCGCACGGAGTTGCGGGCGCCGTACCGAGAAGCCAAGGCCAGACGACGGGCGTGGCTCGCTTGTCTGGAGTGGGGCGCCCTGGCCGGCTTTTCCATCAGCGTGTTGCTGGCGGAACCGAGGTGTTTTTTCTGCTTTCTGTTGCCCGTCTGGTATGGCGGCCAGGTCTTCGCGCTGGCTGAAAACTGGCTGGAGCATCATCGGGCGACGCCCGGCAATCGTCTGGCCGATTCCGTGAGTTGCTACGGCCGGCTTTACAATTTGATCTGGTTCAATAACGGCTACCATCAAGAGCATCATTTCCGGCCGACCGTCCACTGGACGAAGATCGCCGACGTGCGCGGCGAAATGCTGCCCGAAGAGCAGCGGCAAGTCGTGCTCGGCGCGCATTGGTTCAACTGGCGCCCGCGAAGCGAGGGCCCGGCAAGCTTGGCAGCGCCGGGCCGAGCGGGTTGCGAACCGTTGGATCAACTCCAGACCGCGCCGGCGCCGCTGCAAAACGCCGCCTTGTGAGCAACTCGGGCATGACGTTTCCTGCAGCGATGGCGCGTCATTTCTCTCCATTGCGATAAGGCTGCTGCTGGCGGTAGAGTTCCAGCCTGGCCGTGTACTGCCCCTTCTTTTTCTCGGACTTCTCTCGGGCAATCGCTTTCACTTCCCACTCGCGGGCGTGCGTGAAATCGCCATTTTCGGCGTAGGCGGCGGCCAGCGTATCGTAGTGGCTGGCATATCTTCCGCTGGCGAGCCGGTAAGCCTGCGTGGCACTCGCGAAGGCGGCCTTGCCGTCGCGGAATTGCTCGTCCGGGCAGGTGGCTTGCAGCCAGGCGAGCGCCTGGTGCGCCGAGGCGTTCTGGGGATCGATCGCCAGCGCCTGCTGATAGTCGGCCAGCGCCGGTGCGTATTCTCCGCGGCGGCGATGCGTTACGCCGCGGTTGATATAGGCCAATCCGTTCTTGTCATCGGTTTGGACGGCCCGATCGAAATCCGCCAGCGCCTTGTCGAGCTCGCCTTTTTCCAGCCAGGCGAAGCCGCGGTTGTTGTAGGCCAAGGAGAACTCGGGGTTCAGCTTCAGCGCTTCGTCTGCGTCGGAGATGGCCTTGTCATAATCGCCTTTTGATTCCCAGGCCCAGCTCCGGTTGCTGTAAGCGATGGTATATTTCGGATCGATCCGCAGGGCTTCGCTGAAGTCCTCGATCGCCCGGTCGAACGCTTCCTTTTGCATCCAGGCAAAGCCGCGCTCGTTGTGGTCATAAGCGCTGTTCGGCTTGAGCCGCAGGGCTTGCGTGTAATCGGCGATCGCGCGGTCGTAGTTCCCCTTCTTGCTCCAGGCGTAAGCCCGGTTGCCGTAGGCGTCGGCGTAGCGGGGGTTGAAGCGCAAGGCGTTATCGGCGCTGGCGATGGCCTTGTCGTAGTCGCCCTTGTAGTTCCAGGCGTTGGCCAGGTTGTTGTGCGCGGCGATGTCGGCGGCGTTGATCCGCACCGCCTGGTTGAAGTCGACGATGGCCTGGTCGTACTCGCCTTTTTCCAACCGCGCAAAGCCGCGATTGTTGAAGGCCGCGTCATTGCCCGGATCCAGACGCACCGCCTGCTCAGCGTCGGCCAGCGCCTGCTCGTACTCGCCTTTCATATTGTAGGCGAAGCTCCGTTCGACGTAGGCGCGGGCGTGGTAGGGATTGAGCCGCAGCGCCTCGTTCAAGTCGGCAATGGCCCGATCATAATCGCCTTTTGCGTTCCACTCGTAGCCCTGGTCATAAAAGGTCTGAGCGTCCTGGGCGGCCAGCCATGCGCAATCGATCAGGCATGCGGCCACGGCGAGAAAGACGCTTCGCAACGGATGAGACATGACGAGGCTCCTTTCGAGAAACGGCATCCACGCACGACAGTGCGTTTGCCAGCGAGCAAGATGCGTGCCACGCCCCCGCCATGTGCTGTCGTGACCGTTTTTTCGAAACAACCGTTCGATCCCGTCGCCCTGCGCGTGCGACTACGCCCGCGCGCAAGGCGCACGCCCGCCAATGAGTTCCCGCGCTTCACGCACTTTGGCGCTTCCCGCCCGCGGTCGCACGGCTGATGCAAGAGCGTCGCCGCCCGAAGATGCGGCTCGGCATGGAACTGGCCGAAGTCGCGTCAGTCCTGCAGGTCGAACTCGAACGCCTGCGGGTCGGTTCCCGGCACGACGGCCTTGAGATCCGAAGATTCCGGACGGCCGTATTTTTCCGGCAGCAGCGATTTGGGCTCTCCCGAGCCATCCGCGGGCTGCTGGCCGGACTTCGACTTTTCTTCCATCTGGCGGAACAGATCTTCTCCGCTTGCACTGCTGGCGGCAGGCGTCTCGATTTTCTGCACGGTGACGACGTATTCGCCGGCGGCGGCGCCGTCACCCGGTTCGTAGGTTTGCAGAGCGAACGCCCCTTCAGCGTCTGTGCGACCAAATGCGCCGGGCCCTTGTCCGGATTTCGGATGGAAAGAGACGTGCGCGCCGGCCACAGGCTGTCCCTTGTAAGTCACTTTGCCCGTCACCTGGTGAGTGCCGACGCGATTCGCGGCCGCATCGCCTCCCTTCGAGCAGCCGAGAGCGGTCGCTACGAAGATCGCC
>DASZUP010000893.1:0-17813 GCA_035547635.1 Pirellulales bacterium | reverse complement strand
TTCGATCGCGTCGTAATGTTCATGGTCTCGGCGTTCATCGGCGTGACCATGCTCGTGTGCGTGGTCGCCGCTGCGATCCATTTGTTAGCTTATGTCCTCGATTGGTTTTGGCGCCCCTGAAGCAAACAAAGCGCCGTGACTCGCCCCGCCGCAATCATTTGCCTCTCGCGCGCCGCCTACTACAATGGCGACCGGCTTAGACGCCGTTTCTTCCCGCCCCAGAATCATGCCCTGCCGGACGAGATCATGAAGCTTTGCCAGAAATCGATCGGGCCGCTGGCTGTCGCGGCGCTTGCTTGCCTCATCGCATCGCCGGCCTTCGGCGCCGAAAAGTCGAAGGCCGTCGGCGACAAGGAACTCGCGCAGTCGCTCGAGGCCTTGCTGGCCGTGAAGACCAAAGGCGTGGGCAACGTGGCGGCTTCGGAAGCGTGGCAAACGGTTGCCGCAGCCGCCCCGAACCAGTTGACAAGCGTGTTGGCGGCGATGGACAAAGCGGACCCGCTGGCCGCCAACTGGATTGCCGCGGCGGTCGAGACGATCGCCGATCGGCAATTAAAGCAAGGCAAACTGCCCGGCGACAAGCTGGAGGCGTTCGTGCTGGATACCCAGCACGCTCCCCCAGCCCGGCGGCTGGCGTTCGAGTGGTTGGTGCAGGGCGACAAGACCGCGGCCGACCGGCTGACGCCCGGCTTTTTGTACGACCCCAGCCCCGAGTTGCGCCGCGACGCAGTGGCGCGGCTGATCGACGAGGCCGATGCCCTGCTCAAAGCGGAGCAGAGCGACAAGGCTCACAAGGTCTACGACAAGGCCCTCTCGGGCGCCTGCGATCTGGACCAGGTCAAAAAGCTGAAAGCGGCGTTGGAAAAGCTGGGCGAAAAGGTCGACCTGCAGCGACATTTCGGCTTTATCACGCACTGGAAGCTGATCGGGCCGTTTGACAACACGGACGAAAAGGCGCTCGACGTCGCCTATCCGCCCGAGCAGTCGATCGACCTGGCCGCCGAATACGAAGGCAAGCCGAACGATGGCAAGCCGCAAACGGTGCAGTGGATCGACTACGCGACGAGCGACGATTACGGCGTCGTCGATTTGAACAAGGCCCTGCTCAAAGCCAACGGCGTAACGGCCTATGCCTGGGGCGAATTCGAGTCCCCTGCGTCAGGCGCCGCAGAAGTGCGAGTCGGCAGCGCGAACGCCGCCAAGATCTGGCTCAACGGCAAACTGGTTCACACGCACGCCGTATATCACTCCGGCTCCAACATGGACCAGTATTCCGCTCCGGTAGAACTGAAGCAGGGCCGCAACACGCTGCTGGTCAAAATCCTGCAGAACGAACAGAAGGAAGATTGGGCCCAGACCTGGGACTTTCAGTTGCGAATCTGCGATTCGACCGGCGCCGCGATCAAGAGTGAAACGGCCGAGAGCGGCAAGTAAGCGCACCGACTCGGGGCAAGCCATGGCGTTGAGAGACTAAGGCTGGCGTTTGGCCCGCTGAGCACATAAGGAACTGATGAATATGACCTCGCGAATCGTGCTTCTCTGTGGTTCCTTGCTGATCGGAGTCTCCGCAGCGGGCGCCGACTGGCGACAGTTTCGCGGTAACGACGCGACCGGCGTGGCGCCGGAAGCCAAGCTGCCGGTGAAGTGGGGCGTCGCCAAGAAAGACGCCGAAGAAGGCGACAAGAAAGCGGAAGCCAACGAAGGCCTGGGCGAGAATGTCGCCTGGCGCGTCGACCTGGAAGGGCGTGGCGTGTCGGGGCCGATCGTCGTTGACGGCAAGGTGATCGTGACCTCTGCCAGCGGCTTCAAGCACGACCGGCTGCACGTGATCGCCTTCGACGCAGCCAGCGGCCGCGAGGCGTGGCATCGTCAGTTCTGGGCCACCGGCCGCACGTTCTGCCATCCGACTTCGTCCGTGGCGGCGCCCACTCCGGCCAGCGACGGCAAGTCGATCTTCGCCTTCTATTCCTCCAACGACCTGATCTGCCTGGACCTGGACGGCAATTTGAAGTGGTACCGCGGCCTGGGCTACGACTATCCGACCGCGGCCAACGATGTGGGCATGGCGGCCTCGCCGCTGGTTGTCGGCGACACGGTGATCGTGCAGGTGGAGAACAAAGGGGAATCTTTCGCGGCCGGAATCGACACGGCCACCGGCGAGACGCGCTGGCGCAAAGAGCGCGATCATGCCATGAACTGGTCTTCGCCCGCCGTCTTGAAAGGCAAAACGCCGAACGAAGACGTCGTGCTGTTGCAGAGCCCTTCGCACGTGTCGGCCCATAAGCCGGCAACCGGCGAGATCGTCTGGTCGTACGCCACGTCGTGCTCGGTGATTCCTTCGGCGCTGGGCGCCGGCGGAATGGTTTATCTGCCGGCCGGCGGTCTGACGGCCTTGCGCCCGAGCGCCCAGCCGGGCTCGCAGGTGGAAGTGGTGTGGAAGGAGCCGAAGCTCGGGCCTTCGTCACCCAGCCCCGTACTGCACGATGGCCGGTTGTATGTGATCAACGGCGCGCCGGCATTGACGTGCGCCGACGCCGAGAGCGGCAAGGTGCTGTGGCGGCTGCGGCTGGGCGGTAAGTTCTGGGCCACGCCGATCATCGCCGGCGGACATTTGTACTGCGTCAACGATCAGGGCCTGGTCCGCGTCGTTGAGCTCGGCGACGCGGGCGAAGTCATCGCCGAGAACGATTTTGGCGAACCGATTCTCGGCTCGCCCGCCATTTCCGACGGCGCCATCTACTTCCGCAGCGACAAGCATTTGTGGAAGATTGGGAAGTAAGGGCCGTAGGGTGGCTTGGGAGCGTGTCGTTTACGGGCGCAGGCCGTAGGGTGGGCACTGCCCACCATGATTCGCTGGTGGGCAATGCCCACCCTACGGCGTTGAAACTCTGACGTCCCCCGCTCGCCTGTGGCGAGCGGATTGTGCTCCTCGCTGATGTGGCGAAATGCCCTACACCGCAGTTTACGCCGGCTGCGCAAATTACGGACTTTTCCTCGCTCGCAGGGCGCGGCTGACATTGACCCCCTGCGACCTTCCACTAAAATGTTGCGACTCTTGGAGTTAAATGCAGATAGATAGCATGACGAACGCCGACGACGTTTCTTCCACGCCAGGTATGCACGAAGCCGCGCGCCGCGACAAGCTGCGCCGCATCGCGGAGTTGGGCCACGATCCCTGGGGACAGCGATTCGACAACCACTTGCCGATCGCCGAAATCCGCAACCGCGAACACGAAATCGTCGTCGAGCCAATCCCTGAAGCGAGCGAGCGCCGCCAGGCCGAACAGCACGGACCGAAGGTGCGAGCCGCAGGCCGGGTGGTGCTGCAGCGCAAGAAGGGGAAGCTGATCTTCCTCGATATCCGCGATTGGAGCGGACAAATTCAACTGTTCGTCGGCCGCAACCAGGTGGGCGAAGAGAACTGGGCGCTGGCGGAGTGCTTCGACCTGGGCGATATCGTCGGCGTCGACGGCGAATTAAAGCGCACCAACACGGGCGAGTTGACGATCTTTGCCGAGAAGCTGCACTTTCTGACCAAGTCCGTCGAGCCGCATCCCGACAAGCACAAGGGACTGACCGATCCGGAATTGCGTCACCGGCTGCGGTATCTCGATCTGATCTATACCGACGGCGTGCTGCCGCGGTTTTTGAACCGCACGAAGATCGTACAGTCAATCCGGCAGACGCTCGGCGGCGAAGGCTTTGTCGAGATCGAGGGGCCAACGCTGCACTCCATCGCCGGCGGCGCTGCGGCGCGACCATTCAAGACGCACCACAACGCGCTCGACATTCCGCTCTTTATGCGGATTGCGCTCGAACTGCACCTGAAGCGGCTGCTGGTCGGCGGCGTCGAGCGGGTGTATGAGTTGGGGCGGGTCTACCGCAACGAAGGCATCAGCCCCAAGCACAACCCCGAGTTCACCATGCTCGAGGTCTACCAGGCTTACGGCGATTACCTGAGCATGATGGACCTGTGCGAAAAGCTGATCGTCGAGGCGATCCGCGCCACGGGCCAGCAACTGCAACTGGCCTTCGGCGACAACACGATCGATTTCAGCCCCCCGTTCGCCCGCAAGAGCTACGACGAGTTGTTCGCCGAGCATACGGGCGTTTCCCCGGACGACGCTGCGGGCGTCAAGCGGCTGGCCGACGAGATCGGTTTCGCCACCGAGGGCAAAGACGCCGACGTGATCAAGAGCTACGTGTTCGAGGAACGCGTCGAAGACCAGTTGATGGGCCCGATCTTCGTCTACGATTATCCGGCCGCCATCTGCCCGCTGACCAAGCGTAAGCAGTCCAACCCGGCCGTGGCCGAGCGGTTCGAACTGTTCATCCAAGGCATGGAAGTAGCCAACGCCTATACGGAGCTGAACGATCCGGACCTGCAGGAGGAGTTGTTCCGCACGCAGTTGGCCGGCCAGAAAGAGGAAGACTCGATGGCCAAGATGGATCACGACTTCGTCCGAGCGCTGCGCCACGGCATGCCGCCCGCAGGCGGCCTGGGCGTGGGCATCGACCGTCTCGTGATGCTGTTGACCAACACGCAATCGATTCGTGAAGTGATCTTGTTTCCTCTACTCAGACCGGAAGCTGACTAGAAAAAAGAAATCGGGCGCCAGAGCCCCATTACCCGCGACTCAACTCCCAAGGATGGGACTATGTACAAGCTCTTGCTCTGCTGGCGGTATCTCCGCACGCGTTATATCGCGTTGGCCTCGGTGATCAGCGTAACGCTGGGCGTGGCCACGATGATTGTGGTCAACAGCGTGATGTCGGGCTTTTCCTTCGAAATGAAAAGCCGCATTCACGGCATTCTCTCGGACGTGATTTTCGAGTCGCACAGCATGAGCGGCTTTCACGACGCCGAGTACCACATGGAGCAGATCATGCGGGTGGCCGGCGAGTACATCGCCGGCATGACGCCCACGGTCCACGTGCCCGCCATGCTGACGTTCAAGTACGGCGGCAAGATGGTGACCCGCCAGGTGACGCTGATCGGCGTCGATCCCAAGACGGCCGGCAACGCCAGCAGCCTGCCCGAGTTCTTGCAGCACCCGGAAAACCGCAAGCGCTTGAGCTTTAATCTCCGCGAAGGAGGCTACGACACGCACGACCGCCAATCGGGCGAGGACTCGGGCGATCGCGACGTGCTGGCCGACGCCGGCTGGCCCTATCGCCGCTGGTGGGCGGCCCGCGAGCAGGCCTTCGAGTTCGACGCTGAGCAAGCCATGCGCGTTCCGCCGCCGGAATTCGAAGGCGCCGAGCAGCAAGCCGGCGCGGAACAGGCCGCGGGCCCGGCGGCGGGCCCTAAGGATCCGTTCGCTGCGGCTCAGCCGAAGCAAAACGTGTTCAACCCCATGCAGGAACAGCACGCCGGGCTGGTGCTCGGCATTGCGCTTTCCAATTACCGCGACCAGAACAACAAAGAGCGGTTCTTGTTGATGCCGGGCGACGACGTGCAGCTTACGTTTCCTAACGCCGGCAATCCGCCCCGAGCCATCAATTCGTACTTTACGGTCGTCGACCTGTACGAGAGCAAGATGAGCGAGTACGACTCGACGTTCGTCTTCGTGCCGATCGACGTGCTGCAGAAAGACCGCGGGATGATCGATCCGACCAGCAAGGTGGGTTACGTCAACAGCATCCAGATTCGGCTGAAGGACGAGCGCGACGGCGACCTGGTGCGGGACAAGCTGCGAGCGGCGTTTCCCACCGAGTTGTACAACATCTCCACCTGGCGAGACAAGCAAGGGCCGCTGCTGGCGGCCGTGCAGATGGAAACGGCCATCTTGAACGTGCTGTTGTTTTTGATCATCGCGGTGGCCGGGTTCGGCATCCTGGCCATCTTCTTCATGATCGTGGTGGAGAAGACCCGCGATATCGGCATTCTCAAGGCGCTGGGCGCTTCGGGCCGCGGCATCATGGGCATCTTTCTGGCTTACGGCCTGTCGCTCGGCATGGTGGGCTCCGGCGTCGGCATGGTGCTGGGGCTGCTGTTCGTGATCTACATCAATCAGATCGCTGAAGTGTTGAGTTACATAACCGGTCACGACGTGTTCGACCCGTCGATTTACTACTTCTACAAGATTCCCGCGATCATCGATCCGTTCACGGTCGCCTGGATCGTCTGCGGCGCTTTGGCCATCGCGGTGATGGCCAGCGTGCTGCCGGCTCGCCGGGCCGCCCGACTTCATCCCGTGGAGGCCCTGCGTTATGAGTGATGCGCATCCCATCGCCCCGACCGCGAGAATTCCTCGCCGCCGCGTCGGCAGCCCGGCGCTGAGCGTCCCGCGCGTCGAACTGACGGCGGCGCCAGCGAGCGAAGATGCGTCGCCGGTTCGGCTGGAAGCGGCCGGGCTTTGCAAGAGCTACCGCAAAGGCCGCGTGGCGATTCCGGTCTTGCGCGGCGTCGATATCCAGGTCCGCAATGGCGAGTTCCTGGCGATCATCGGCCAGAGCGGCTCGGGCAAGAGCACGCTGCTGCACCTGCTCGGCACGCTCGACGCTCCTGATGCCGGCGAAGTGCGCTATAACGATCTGCGGATCGACAACCTGCCCGCGGCCAAGCGCGACCAGTTGCGAAACCAGCGGATCGGCATGATCTTTCAGTTCTATCACCTGCTGCCTGAGTTCTCGGCGCTGGAGAACGTGCTGTCGCCGTTGATGATCGCCTCGGGCGCGCTGGCCTACTACCGCCGGCGCCGCCAACACCTGGCCCGGGCGAAAGAACTGCTGGAACTGGTCGGGCTGGGGCATCGGCTGAAGCACAAACCGCGCGAGCTGTCCGGCGGGGAAATGCAGCGGACGGCCATCGCCCGAGCGCTGGTCGCCGGTCCCGACGTGCTGCTGGCCGACGAGCCGACCGGCAACCTGGATCAATCCACCGGCGAGGAAATTCTCAAAATCCTGCGAACCTTGAACAGCCAGCAAGGGCTCACTATAGTCATGGTGACGCACGATTTGGCCATTGCCGAGCAGGCCGACCGGGTGGTTCGACTCGTCGAAGGCCAGGTCCAGCAGGTCTGATCGAGAACGCAGCGGAATCCGTGAGTATTCCGCTTCCCGTCTCGGCTCCGCGCTCGGAATTCTCACGAATTCCGCTACGGGGTTGGCCCTACCCTCAAGTATGCACCACCCCAGGCAAACGACGCTGGAACCCATGTCGCTCAAGATCTTCATCAACGGCCAATTCTACGACAAAGAAGACGCCAAGATCAGCGTTTACGACCACGGCCTGCTCTACGGCGACGGCGTGTTCGAAGGCATCCGCAGCTACAGCGGCAAGATCTTTCGCCTGGAACAGCATCTCGACCGGCTCTGGGATTCAGCCAAGGCCATCTGGCTGAAGATTCCCATGACCAAGGAAGCCATGGGCAAGGCCCTCTACGAGACGCTCGAGCTCAACGAGATCGTCGACGGATACATCCGGCTGGTCGTCACCCGAGGCGCAGGAACGCTGGGCCTGGACCCCAACCGCACGGACAATCCGCAGGTGATCATCATCGCGGACAAGATCGCGCTCTACCCGCAAGAGATGTACGAGAAGGGCCTGGATATCATCACGGTCAGCGTGGTCCGCAATCACCCGGCGGCGCTCAGTCCGCGGATCAAGTCGCTCAACTACCTGAACAACATTCTGGCCAAGATCGAAGGCCTGAACGCCGGCTGCGTGGAAGCCTTGATGCTGAACACCAAGGGGGAAGTGGCCGAGTGTACCGGCGACAACATCTTCCTGGTCCGCAACGGCGTACTGCTCACGCCGCCGATCGAGGCCGGCATTCTGGAAGGCATCACGCGCGAGGCCGTCATTGAGCTGGCTCGCGAAGCCGGGTTGGAAATTCGCGAGATTCCGTTCACCAAGCACGACGTCTATATCGCCGACGAGTGCTTCCTGACCGGCACGGCCGCCGAGGTCATCCCGGTCGTCAAGGTCGACGACCGGGAAATTGGCGACGGCCGACCGGGCCCGCTAACCCGCGACTTGCTCGAGCGATTCCACAAGCTGACCCGCTCGTAGGCGTCAATCCCACCACCAGTTCGCCTGCGGCACTTGTTCGGGCGCCGAGCGGACTCGCTCGCTGCCCAACGCGCCCTGACGGTCCTGCTCGATCGCCTCGGCTTTGACCAGCGAGCGGCAATCGACGCTGACGCCTCCGCTGACCGCGGCCAGAATGTGGACGCGATTAACAACGCGATGGTTGATGACGCTGTCAACCTCCTGCGGCGCCTGCCCGCCCGCCACGACGTACTGCGACGGATCGTCGAAGCAGAGCCTGTGCCAACCAACCCGATCGGCCAGGCCCTCGGCTTTCAGGAGCGAAGCGACCAGCGCCACGTCGAAGACATTCTGAAGATCGGCGTAGACGGGATACTTGGCCGCCAACTGCTCGAAGTGCCGGGTGAAGTTGTGGGCGAACTGCGAATTCAATTCGTCGGACTGGCCGGTGTGCACGCGCTTGCCGGTCGCCGTGAGCAGTTCGTTTTCGCTGAGCACTTTGACGCCCTGACCGCGCAGTTCATAGACATCGCGATCGGCGCTGGCGCGGAGCGAGTCGTAATCGATAGTGAACCACCAACGCAGCACGTTCATCGGCGGCGGCGCCTGGCCGCGGGGAACTTTGACCAGCTCCAGATAGCTGGGCACGTCAACCGTGCCTTCTTCCAGGCCAATGCCGACCAGTTTCATGCGGTAATCGGCTTCGACGATGGCGTGCGCCACGCGCGAGTGCGGATCGATGCCGAAGACGTCGACCGTCTGCCGGCCAAGCTGACTGCGCAGCTCCGCGAGCCACTTGCCGCGAGTTCCCGGCTTGAGCGGCGTCTTGGCGGATTGCTGCAAGAAGGCATGGGCCTTGGCCAGCCCCGCTTCGGTCGGCGTGATCGAGCAGCCGAAGCGGACGTCGCGAGCGTGGTTCGCTTGCCGCATTAATAAGACGAGATCATCCAACTGTACGACGGGACGTCCGTTGTCCGCGCTGACCAGGCGATTCTCGCGGTCTAATCGCCAATCTCCCGCCGGGCCGGCCAGCACGAGATCGCCCGTCTCGGGATAGACCAGCACGTACTTGATGCGCTGCAAGCCGGCCAGGCAGAGCATTTCCTCATCGAGCGGCCGTCCGGCGGCCAGCCGCAACTGTACTTCGCGCTCCAGCCGCGGAAGCGACACTTTCCGCAGCGGCGACGCCTGACGGACTTCGCTGGAACCGACGACCCGTTCCGCCTTGCCGCGCAGAGTCGCCAGCGGGCTGCTCGTGCGGTCTTCGACGCACATGCGGCGCACGACTCCCGACGCGTCGACATACACGCCGTTTTGATATTCCTGGATGGCCCCCGGGCCGCCGACCTCGTCCCAGGTGGTCGGGGCGATGGTAGTGGTGATCAATTCGATCAGCGACTCGAAGTCAGCCCCGCCGGCGCCG
Organism: Pirellulales bacterium; assembly: GCA_035547635.1. Classification (GTDB taxonomy): domain Bacteria; phylum Planctomycetota; class Planctomycetia; order Pirellulales; family JAICIG01; genus JAICIG01. The sequence goes on along the minus strand of DASZUP010000893.1, from coordinate 8,394 downwards.
CCTTGGGCGCCGGAGCGCGTCTGCGGCGTCATGCCGCTCAAGGCGTCGTAGCGCACGACGTCATCTCGGATTTCTCCGAGCGTCGAGAGCGATCCGGTGCTTACTCCGGCGCCGGCTTGCGCCTGGGCGATCGACGCCAGCCGACGGTCGCGCTCGGCCGGCGGCGCCGCTTGGGCTTCTCTTAGGGCAGGGGCGAATTCGCCCGCGGCCAATTGCTGCTGCAGCAAATCATCAGGGACCGCTTCAGCCGCCGACGCGGGGCCGATCGCGGCCACCAGGGCAATAACCGCCCCGGCGAGAAACCATTTCGAGCGACGCATCCAGAAAGGACAAGACATGGCGACACTCCTCGCTTCTTCTTCTGTTCGTTCAGAGGCACACGCCGTCTATACCTTCTGAAAAACGAGAGATGAAGTCAAGAAAATTCGCCACGCGCATAAAAAACGGCCGCCGCGTTTTGAACAACGCGGAAGCCGTTTGAAAATCAGCTCGCTTTGAGCCTGCGGATCGGGCGCGACATACCAGGCCGCCCCCTCAACTCAGACTAGTTGCAGCAGCTCGGCGCGGCGCAGCAAGCGGGTTCGCAGCAGGCCGGTTCGCAGCAGTGGCGGCGGTGGCAGCGCATCGGGCGGCAGCGACGGCGGTGGCAGCGACGCGGCTTGCAGCACGGCTCGCAGCAGCTCGACTCACAGCAGCTCGGCTCGCAGCAGGCGGGTTCGCAGCACGCGGGTTCGCAGCAGACCGGCTCACAGCAGGTCGGCTCGCAGCACGACGGCTCGCAACAAGACGAGCCACAGTGGCGGCGGAACAGGCCGGCGTTGGCTTCCTGGCTGCAGAACAGCGCCAAAGCAACAACGGCAAACATCGGGACCAGAATCTTCGCTTTCATCGGGAAACTCTCCTGCGTGTAGCAGTGGAAATCGTTGACCTAGGCAATCTAGGCTCCAGCTACTGGCAGCTATCGTCCGGCTTGAGCGGCGGCGTTAATTAGGAAAACTGCATTCCTTGCTTAGGGTAAACGCGCACTTTATCGGTTATGAGCGATGCCGGGAGCGTTCCGGTTTTCAAGGCGCGCGAGCGAACCGCCGGGCGACTGGCGCCCCGCCTTTCCCCTACAGATGTTGCGGCCGGCGCGTGGCTCCGCCATTTTGCCGTGCGTTTCCGCACGTGTCCTGCGCCACAGGAACGATCGTCAATAACCCTATCCTCGGCAAAGCTGCGTCTCGGCGAAGCCGATCGCAGCGTTTCATTACGGCGGGCGAGAACGGGCTAGACTGGACTGACGGGCGTCTGTTGGAATTGGCTTCACAGTCGACGGCGCCTTCTACTGGTCTACGCGTTTATTGAGTGCCGCCGTCATGCTGCCCCGACCTGCGCAAACAAGCGACGCCGAACCGCTCGTCTCTAGTCTGGCCGATGACGCCGGACTGCGAGAGTTGGTCGTCATCTATGCCCAAGAGATGCCCGAGCGGATTCAAACTTTGGAAAGCAGCTATGCCGCCCGCGATTGGCGTGCGCTGGCGCGCCACGCCCACCAGTTGAAAGGCGGCGCCGGCAGCCATGGCTACCACCAGCTGACCGAATTCGCCGCCGCGCTGGAAGACGCCGCACGCGAAGGCTGCGATGCCGCCGCGATTCAGTCGGCGCTCGATGCGCTGCTGGCGCTTTGCCGGCGCGTACGTTGACGGCCGACGGCGGCATGTGCGCCAACGCCAGCCGCCCGCCCCTACTTACTTCTTGGCGGCGGCGCGCAGCGTTTGCAGGTAGGGAACCGGGTTGCTGCCTAACGCGTTGAGCACCGTGCCGCCGGCCGTGAAGCAGTGGGTCACCCAGTCCGGCTGACCGTAGCGGTCCAAGGCGGCGCCGCCTTCGCCGCCGCCGACGTAAACTTCGACGCCGGCGTCTTTCATCCGCTTCAATTGCGAGATGAATTTGCGCGTCCCTTCTTCGAAGCGAGAGTCTTCGAACATGCCGAAGACGCCGTTATGAAAGGCGACGGCTTGTTGGCCGGCCGCCTGTTGTTCTTTGATGAAGGCGCCGATTTGCTCCTCGAACAGCGCGCTGGTCTTGGGTCCGACGTCGAACTGCTGGTCGCCGGGACCGATCTCAGCCGAAGTGCGGCCGTCCTGCAACACAAAGTCGACGGGCAGGACGAAGCGAATGCCCTTGGCGCGGCCGTCGGCCAGCATCTGCCGGGCCTGATCGACGCGCTCGCGGGCGATGTAATACGGCTTATCCTTGTGGTCGGGATTCTCGGCGATGCCCATTCCGAATTCACGGCCGTCCAGTTCGCCCGCCGCTTTCTTCAAAGCCATGGCCAACGAACCGGCGGTGAAGACCCAGCGGATCGTGCCGCGGGCGATCATCGCCTCCAGGTCATCGAGCTTGTCGGTCTTCAGGCCGCTGAATACGACCAGTTGCGCGCCCAGGCAGCGTTGCAGCGGTCCATCGAACTCGCCCGCGACGTATTTGCCCAGCGCTACGCGATCCATTGCCAGCGGAACCGCCGTGGTCGACGAATCGAGGCTGCCGGCGGACAACGCTTCGTTCACGTACACGCGCGCAACCTTGTCCGCCATTTCATTGGCGAATTTGGCCAGGCGGTCCGCGAGTTGGTCGGCGTCCGCCGGCCGGGCCTTCCACAGCACGCGCTCGATTTCGTATTTACGGGTGTTCTCCAGCAGCAGGATATCGCCCGGCGCCGCGGCGGCGAGCGCCCTGACCAATTCGTCGCGGACGGTCAGCGAGCTTTCGTCGAGCCAGTCGCCGACGAGCGGAATCTCGCAGTTCAGCAGTTGGCCCAGTCGCTTGCCGACCGCTTTCAAACTCCCCTCGGGCTTGCGGCCGATATGGCCGAAAATGACCTGCTTCCAGCCGCGCTGGCGGCCGAATTCCAGCGTGTCGACCATCGACCGCAAACGGACGTCTCCCTCGCCGATCTTTTCGCCGGGCTTGGCGTCGACGTCGCCGCGGACCAGCACCGCCGTGCCGCTCGGAACGCTCGCCAGCGCGTCCAACCGAGGGATGGCGCTGAGATAATCGTTCAGCGAGAGCTTGCTGCTTGCCGCATCGTCGCCCAGCAGGGTGCGACACAACTTGGCCATCGACTCGGTGGTTACGGACATGATCTGGCTTTCTCCCTCGTGCTCGGTTCGCCGCCGGCGCCGCAGCCGCGACAAGCTGATCCATCGCGAACGGCCGGCAATTGTCTTTCACTTTCCCTCATACGGGCGCTTAAAATAGCAAAATCGCCCTCGGGCCGGTAGGTCCGGAGCAACCGGCCTAGCCCGCCAAACGGCGGCCAGCCGGAAATTGCGAACCGCCGGTCGGGCGCAAGAAAACGGAGCGCATAGGGGAAGCATGCGCTCCGCTTTCGCTTCGTCAATGTGTCCAGGGATTCAGATGCCGCTGGCGTTGCCTTCGCCGCCGCTGCGCGAACCCATGGCGCCCCACACGCCGTAGGGACTGGGCCCTTGCGTGATCTCGGGCAGGGCTAACGCGCCGCAGTTGATGGACTCGTTGATGAACCGCACGGAGCCGTCGACCATCAAGGCGGTAACGCCGCCGGGATGGTTGCTGCTGGGAGCATACACGCCGGAATAGCCGTCGGCGGCGCTCGTCGTGTCGAGAATGCACGATGGAGAATTCGGCGGCAGGATCGTCGATACGCCGACGCGTTCCGGCTCTCCATCGGTCCACAGCGTGCCGAAGTAGCCGCGAACCATCGAGGGGTTGCTAAAGTAGCGGCCGTTTGCCTGGGTAAGACAAACGCCCGGGCCGGTGTTGAGCCCGGACACTCCGGTCGCCGCGCCCATCCGCACGTCGACTCGCTGCGAACTGCCGAGAGCAATGTTGGCCCGCATCCGCTCGCTCATGGCAAGCGTGTTGCTCGTGCCGTCGGTCACCATGTTCAGTTTAACCGCCTGCGTTCCGCACCCGAACATGCCTCGCACGGTGTTCGAGTCGCGATTGGCGTAAATCGAATCGCCCATGCTGAACGCGTAGTTGTTCTGCCCGACCGCGCCGGGCGCCGGCGCCGCCATCGTATCGGAAGGACAGAGCAACATGGGAACCTGGTAGTTCCAGTAGTTCCAAGAGTTCCAACCCGCCGGACCGAAGGGCGCTGCAGGGCCTGAACCGGCCGCGATGCCCCCGCCGCCGCGGATGTTGTTGTACATCGCCTGTTGTTCCAGGAAGGGCAACAGCGGGATGAAGCCGCTGACTCGGCCGCAGTTGCCTTGGATATACGGCGACGATCCGCAGCCGCTGGTTCCGCCCCTTCGGAACGGAAAGGCGCCGGTGATGTCGTTATAGTTCTGCAGCGCCAAGCCGAGCTGCTTGAGGTTGTTGGTGCACTGCGCCCTGCGCGCCGCTTCTCGCGCTGCCTGGACCGCCGGCAACAGCAGCGCAATGAGAATGCCGATGATCGCAATCACGACCAACAACTCCACCAGCGTGAAGGCCGCCTGCGCGTTGACGCTCGATCGCGCGGACGCCTCGCGTTTTGCGCAGCTATTCGCAACAGGGCGCACGGGAGAATTTGCCAGACAAAATGATCGCGGACGCTTCCAAGAGCGCATAGAGACGCCTCCTCTCAATTCTCAAACGCCGCCGTCTGTGTCCGCATCGACGGCGTTCGCACAATCTGCAAGCGCAGTATGCACTGCAGTCGCTTCGATTCAGAAAATCAATGCCCGCAATGCGATCCTATGCTCGCTTGCGGAAGACGGTCAACACGCCTTGTGGCGTATGAGAAGCCTACCGGCTTAATTCTTCGACAGGTTCTCGGGAACCGGAACCTGCGAGGGGAGCGCCGTCCCCTGATTCGCGTGTATTCCGCAGCCTGCGTGGAAAAGCAATCGAATGACGGGCGAGGCTTTGAGCTGCGCAATAACTTCCAATCTCCCAGAATCACGGCTTGTGATTTAGGGCGCCACGCGCCAGGCTTCGACGCCCTTTTCACTGGCCACGAGCAAAGCTCCCTGGCCCCCGATTTGCGCTACGGCAAGTCCCGAGATCGCCACGCCCGTGTTATAGCGGTCAATCTCTTCGCCGCTGGCCGAAAGAATATGCACCGACCCGTCGGCGCCGGCGATCACCCACTGGGCTGCATCGCCCGGCAACAGTTTGCCGAACTGGACCATCTCCAGCGCCGCTTCCGGGTGAATTCCGGGCGGCAGGTCATAGGTCCATAGTTCGTCGCCTTGCGGGCTGAGCCCGACCGCGACATCGGGCCCCAGGTTGCCGTTGTCGAGCTTGCCTTGCGCAATGGCGCACACTTCCGATTGGCCGTCGCCGTCCAGATCCGCCGCGTACACAAAGCGGATAAAGCGATTGAGCATGACGATCGGCTTGCCTTCCTTGCCTTGCGCGTCGAAGGGAACCAGGCTGCCGTGCAGGCTGGTCGCCAGCAGTTCGCGGCGGCCCGACGTTTCAACCACCGCCAGGCGGAGGACGTTGTCCAGCGAACGATTGCTCCACAGCCTTTCGCCGGACAAAGAAACGTTTTGCAGTCCGGCCTCGCCCCAATAGCCGACGTTCATCTCCGGCTGGCCGTCTCCATCCAGATCGGCCAACTCGACGTCGGTGATGCCGCCATGTTTTCCTTCCGGGAAATTGAGCAGCGTGTTCCACTGCTCGTCAAACAGATGGAGCTGCTGCACGCTCACGGCCGAAGCGGCGAAATACCGTTTGCCGGCCGAGTCGACGGCCGTACGCAGGAAGCTCACGATCGAATCTTCGGCCTGCTTGGGCAGATCCAATTCGTGCCGTGCGGCGACCTTGCCGTCGGCGGCCAACTCGATCACGTTGCGCCACGAATCGATCACCAGGATCTGATCCTGGCCGCCCTGCGGAACGACCAGAAAGTTCCCCGGCCTGGCCACTTCAGCGCAGGCCCAGAGCTTGTTGAGTTTCAGCCGGGCCGGCTCGCTGCGCTCGGCGATTTCGGCCAGGCGAATGTTCCCCTCGGCGGGGTCGATTTTGCCCCCTTGCTCGTATTCCTGGATCGCCTGTTCGTAAATGCTCTCGCCAGCCAGCAGCTTTTCGAGTTTCACCGGCAACTCGGAAGCCAGTTGGGGCTGGTAGCCGGCGTCGTGCGCCTGAATCGTGCCGTCAGGGCCCAGAATGACCATCGTCGGCAGGCCCTTGACCTGGAACGTGCTGTCGCAGTAGCGGTCCAGGTCGCGATACATCGGCAGCTTCAGTTCCGCCTTGTCGAACGACTCTTTCAACTTGTCGTCCTTGATTTCCGGCGCGTCGGTGCTGACGGCCAGAAACACGACCTGGTCGTTGTCCTTGTATTCATCGTAGACGTACTGCAAGTGCGGCAGGCTCTTGAAACACCAGCCGCACCAGGTGGCCCAGAAGTCGATCACGACCGTTTTGCCCGCCAGGTCGGCGCGGCTGAGCGGCTTGCCGTCCATGTTCACGAACGTGAAGTCTTTCACTTTTTGTCCCAGCAATTCAGACGGGGGCGGGCGGACGTTGAAGCGTTCCACCAGCTTGGCTTCCGCAGGCAGCTCGAATTCAAACGCGACGTCCTCGATGGAATGATTGAAGCGGGCGCCCTTGAACTCGGCGATTAGCGACAGGCCGGTCGGCTTGGGACCGCCTTGTTGTTCAAGATGGGCTAGCATCGGTCCGGTCGGATACTCGAGCCGCCGCAGCACGAGCGTTTGTTGATCGATCCAGAATCTCAACTCGCCGTCTTCGCGTTTGATCTCGACGCCGTAACAGGGCCGGTCGTCGATCTTTTTGTCGTCGAGCAGCGCAGGCGCTTCGCCGCTGAGCAGGATCGGCTCCAACGAATTCTTGTCGAGCAGCAGCCCCAGTGGCATTGGCGCCCCGACGATTCCCGTGGTGACGGTCTGCAGCAGCACGGGATCGGAGAAGACGTCAAGTACATTCAGCTTTTCGGGCGCCGGCTTTTCGAGAACCTGATTGGCCAGGTCCGCGATCGTCGCGCGGAACTTATCGCCGTCGCAAACCACGATAGCCTGGTAAGCGTGCATGCGCAGCTTGTTAGGGCGCGAGAACGTGACGGAAAAATCCGCCGCTTCATTGACCGCTTCATCGCCGCGAGCAAACTTCAAGCGGAACTGGCCGCTGTCCTCGTAGGTCTTGGCCTGGTAGTAGGCCTTGGCCATCGCCTTCAGCACTTCTTCCGCGCTCGTGAGCCGAGGCCCCGCCTTTCCATTCGGCGCCGTCTCGCCTGCCGCGGCGCCCCCGTTTCCCAATTCGCCGGGAGCCAGCTCGCCGGGAGATTGTTCCTTGCTGCACCCGCCGAGCCATACGGCCGCAAACAACAGGCAACCAAGCTGAAGCGAAGCAATGAACCAACGCGCCGCCGCGGCTCGAATGTGGGGGGTCATACAGGTTCCTTCGAAAGACCTGACGGTTCGAGAGTGATGAAAGCTGAGCGGCGGCATTATTGGGAACTTCGCCGAACAGGTAAAGCTCGGCTTCTTGACCATCCGCGCGCAAGAGCGATAAGATCTCAGGCACTGCTGCGGCGGCCGAGCCCCTCTCTGAACCGCCAACCATGCTCGAATCGAGCCATCCTACGAAGAGGGGAACCACTCAACAGATCCCCTAGCCTCTCCAAATGCCCTGTACTATTGCTTACGGCGTCGATTGCTCGTTCGATTTGGACATATCGACTGAAACGCTGGTCGCCATTTGCCGAGAACCGCATGGCGAAGTGCTGACCGACCCCTGCGCTGCCACTCGTCAAGCGCTGTCCGAGCCGCTGGAATTCCCCGCCCTGGCGCGCGCCATGGCGCCGGGCGACAGGATCGTGCTTGCCGTCGATGCGGGCCTTCCGCAGCCGGGCGTTTTGCTCTCCGCGCTGGCGGACTATCTGGTCGAGGCGGGAGCGGATGCCGAACACCTGACCGTGCTGACGACTAAATTATCGAGCGACCATCACGGGGAAGAACTGCTTCAACAGCTTCCTCCTCAGTGGCGCAGCTCGCTCCGCCTGGAGATTCACGATCCGACGGCCAAGACGCAACTCAGCCTGCTGGGCCAAGCGCACGATGGACGCCCGATCTATCTCAACCGCACCTTGCTCGACGCCGACCTGGTCGTGCCGCTCGGCTGCCTGCGATCAGCGTCCGCGATCGGCTACTACGGCCGCTACGGCGGTTTGTTTCCGGCCTTCGCGGACGAAAAGACCTTGCAACGTTATCGGAAGCCGCGCGGGGCGGAAAAGCGACGGGAAGCGGTGGAGGCGCAGCGCCGCGAGATCGACGAAATCGGCTGGATGATCGGTTCACAGTTCACCGTCCAGGTCGTGCCGGGCGGCGGCGAAAGCTTGCTGGGCGTGTGGGCGGGCGCCACCGAGAAGGTATTTGAACGCGGCGAGCGGCAGTTCGCCGAGGCCTGGGACTT
>DASZUP010000892.1:0-5272 GCA_035547635.1 Pirellulales bacterium | reverse complement strand
ATCAGCCGTCCCTCGCGCAACTCCAGGGCATGTTATCGCCGCCTGATCGAGCTACGATAAAGCGATGCCCGAACCGCTCCTGATTCTCGGCGCCAGCGCCCGTGCCGCTGCTTTTTCGGCGCGACGCGCCGGCTTCCAGCCGGTCTGCGGCGACCTGTTCGCCGATGCCGATTTGCAAGCATGCTGCACTGCCGTGGCGGTGACCGACTATCCGGACGGATTGGAACAGGTGGCCAGCGAGGCGCCGCCGGCGGCCTGGATGTACACGGGCGGATTGGAGAATTATCCGCAGTTGGTCGAACGCATCGCCCGTGGTCGCCCGTTGTTGGGCGTGGGCTCGGCCGAACTACAGCGCGTGCGAGACCCACGGCTGGTCGCCGCTGCGCTGCAAGCCTCCGGCTTGCCCGTGCCGGCGTGCCAATCGACTTCCAGCGGCTTGCCTGCGGATGGTTCTTGGCTGGCTAAGGGAAGGCGATCGAGCGGCGGCGGGCAAGTCTTTGCCTGGCGCGGCCAGCGCAGGTTCTCTAGCGGCGGCGACGCGTGGTACTTTCAACGGCGCATCGACGGCCAGCCCTGCGCGGCGCTGTTTGTGGCGGCATGCGGCCGGGCCGTGCTGCTGGGCGTAACGGAACAATTGCTACTAGGCCAGCATTCGGACAGGCCGTATAGCTATGCCGGATCCATCGGCCCGCTCCGCTTAACGCCGGAACTGACAGGCCGTTTCGAATGCCTTGGCAACGTACTGGCGGCTGACTTTCAGCTCACCGGTCTGTTCGGCGTTGACGCCGTGTTCGCCGCAGGAGAGGTTTGGCCGGTCGAGATCAACCCTCGTTATCCCGCCTCGGCGGAAATTGTGGAACGAGCGACCGGCGCGTCGACCGTCGCATTGCACGTCGCCGCTTGCCGCGAGGCAATGCTGCCGTCGTGCACGCCTGCGATAATCTCAGACGGCTGGCACGGCAAGCGGATTCTCTACTCCCGGTGCAACGCGGTCGTCAGCGAGGAACTTGCGAGACAGTGGTTCGAGTTGAACCTCGCGACGCCGTGGCCTGAGGCGGCGGACGTGCCAGCGGCAGGCGCCGAGATTGGCGCTGGGCAGCCCGTCATGACGTTATTCGCTCAGGCGGAGGATCGGACTTTGCTGCGTCAGGTCCTGGCTGAGCGAGAGGAATTCTGGCAGCGCCGGCTCGCAGGCGCTCGCTGACGTCTCTCACACCTCTTGCACTTCCTGCACGCCGTGTTTCCAACGCCGACCGGCTAACTCCGGTTGATAATCTTCAACGCCTGCCAACTGGGCGATCTCTTTCATAAATCGCTTGGTGAGCTCTTCCAGGACCTCGCGTTCTCCGTCGCGGCCGTAGTATTCGGAGATATCAAGCATTCGCCCGACCTTGAGCCGCGTTCGCGAGGTCATCAGCAGGAAACCCAGCGTCGTGCCGTCGTTGGGCGAACCTTCGATGTAGCACGGGAACACAGGCACGCGCGCCTTGAGCGCCACCATGGCGGCGCCCGGTCGTCCCGGAAGCATTAATCGCGAAGTATCGTTGATCCGCCCTTCGGGGAACATGCCGACCAGGTCCCCCTCCTTCGCGTAACGCATGGCCAGTTTGGTGGCGGCCGTATCGACGCCGGCGCGACCGACAGGTATGGCCTGCAGCGCGCGCAGCGTCCAGCCCGTCGGCTGTTGCTGGAAATATTCGCGAGCCACCATCCAATGCACCGGCCGGTCGCAGGCCAGGGCGATGAACGCCGGGTCGATCGGGCCGATGTGGTTGCAGACAATGACCGCCCCTTGGCCGGGCGGAGGCCCTACCCGGCCCTGGACCTGAGCCCGCCAGCGGACCTTGGTCATCCACAGGTTGAACATGTACAGCGGGAATTGCGCCGGCGTAAAGTGCGAGCGGCGATAAACGCCCCGCGTCCAGACCAGAAACCAGACTGCCAGCAATGCCAACACGCATTCGGCCAGCATCCGGGTGGCATTGTCAGACAACATAGAAGGCGATCCAAAACGAAGTGCAGAGAATTCGGCGGGAAGCGTTTCGCCCCACGGCAACTCATAGTTTCACGCTTGCTGATCGAATCTTACCAGGCCGCGCGGACAAGGCTTCTGACCCTGCTACATTCTAAGGCCCACAACCGAGGGGCGCCGCGACTTCTTGTAAAATTCCATTAAACCGGCATTTCCGACGCGGCAAAAGGCGTTGCGAGCCGGAAAGACGTCGGCAGCGAAACCTCCGCCTTCGATCATCGGCGTCGCCCAGGGACGCCCTATAACGAGCCGCCGTCATTTTTTTCCTCGCCGCTCCGGCTTGCCGCTCCGCGAGGCATGCCCTATTGTCTCTGGCGCTTAGCGGGGCGTGTTCACGGCGATCAGGAAAGGCGGCTTCCAAATGCAGCTTGGCATTGTGAGCGACACTCACGGGCACGTTCCGTACGCCCTGGAAGCGGTCCGGATGCTGGAAAGTCTGGACGTCAAGGCCGTGCTGCACTGTGGAGATATCGGCTCGGCGGACATCGTCGGCCTGTTTTCTCCCTGGCCGACTCATTTTGTGTTTGGCAACGTCGACCACGACGAGGACGACTTGCGTCGTGCGATCGCCGACGCCGGCCAGACCTGTCACGGTCGCTTCGGGCGCCTGGAACTGGCGGGCCGGAAAATTGCCTTTCTGCACGGCGACGACGGCGCCTTGCTGCGGCAGGCCATCGCCAGCGGCGAGTGGGACCTTGTCTGTCATGGGCACACCCACGTCGCCCGAAACTCGCGTCAGGGCGATACGCTGGTGCTCAACCCGGGCGCCTTGTACCGCGCCAATCCGCATTCGATCGCCCTGGTCGAACTGCCCGCCCTGGAAGCGACGATTATTTCGCTTTAAGAGAAAAATGCGGAAAAATTGCCCTGCGGCGGGGCAACTGGCCGGCCGCAGGCTGTGGGGTTAAATTACGGGCGCCAACGCCAGACCATTGCCCCGCTCCTGATTTGCAGTCGACCCAATGGCTACCAACCTGACTCCGCAGTACCACAAGGCCGAAGAGCAGTATCGTCGCGCCGCCACGACGGAAGAAGAGTTGAAATGGCTCGAGGTCATGCTGCGCGAGATGCCGAAGCACAAAGCCTCGGAAAAGCTGCAGTCAGAACTGAAGCAGAAGATCAGCAAGGCCAAGAAGGAGCTCGAGGTTGAGCGAAAGTCGGGCAAGAAAGGCCACAGCGTCCGCATTCCCCGGCAAGGCGCCGGCACGGCCATCCTGCTCGGCGGCCCCAATGCGGGCAAAAGCCAATTGCTGGCGAGTCTGACCCGGGCGACCCCGGAGATCGCTCCTTATCCGTTCACCACGCGCGCTCCGCTGCCGGGCATGATGCCCTGGGAAGACGTGATGGTCCAATTGCTCGATGTTCCTCCGATTACGGCCGACTACCTCGAACCCTACATGCAAGGCCTGATCCGCGGCGCCGACGCGGCGGTGTTGCTGGTTGATCTCGGCGCCGACGAAGGCATCGAGCAATTGCAGGAACTGCTCGATCGGCTCAACGGCACGAAAACCCGGCTGGCCAAAACTTCGAGCCTGGACGAAGAGGACGTGGGCATCTCGTACACGCAAACCTTGCTGGCGCCGAACAAGATCGACGCGCCGGGGGCCGCCGAGCGGCTCGAGTTGCTGCACGAGTTGTGCCCGCTCGAGTTTGCAGAATACGTGATCTCCGCCCAGCGCGGCGACGGCCTGGAAATATTGAGTAACGCCATTTATGCTGCGCTGGACGTGGTCCGCGTCTATACCAAGCTGCCCACGGCGAAGAGCGCTGACTTTGAGCGGCCGTTTACCGTGCGTCGCGGCGATACGGTGCTCGACGTCGCCGCGCTGGTCCACAAGGATCTGGCCGAGAACTTCAAGTTCGCCCGCGTTTGGGGCGCCGCCGTTCACGATGGTTCCGTCGCCAAGGCCGACTACGTTCTGCACGACAAAGATATCGTGGAACTGCATGCCTGAGAGAGTCGTTCGATGAACAACGTGCAGATTGCGGCGGCCTTTGACGAAGTGGCGGACATCCTGGAATTCCAGGACGCCAATCCTTTCCGCGTGCGCGCATATCGCAATGCTTCACGCACGGTTCACGATCTGCCCGAGTCGATCGAGAGCATCCTGGCGGATCCCAACCGCAAGCTCACGGAGCTTACGGGCGTCGGCGCCGATCTGGCGGAAAAGATCACAGCGCTCTGCACCTCAGGAACGTTTCCGCTGCTCGAAGAATTGCGCAGCCAGGTTCCCCAATCGGTCCTGGCGCTGCTGCGCGTCCAGGGTCTGGGACCCAAGAAAGCTGCGACGTTATATAAAGAGCTGAAGATCCAGTCGCTGGATCACCTGCGCGAGGCCTGCCTGGCCCATCGCGTGCAAGAATTGAAAGGCTTTGGCAAAAAGACCGAAGAAACGATCCTCGCCGGGCTGGACCTGGCCAGCACCGCGCAGGAACGCATGCTGTGGGCCGCGGCGGACGAAATGGCCCAGGATCTGTTGGCCCACCTGCGCGATGTGTCCGGCGTCGAGCAACTGGAAGCCGCCGGCAGCTACCGACGCGGCCGTGAAACCGTCGGCGATCTTGACCTGCTGGTCGTCTCATCAGCTCCGCAAGAAGTCATGCAGCGCCTGGCGGAGTTTCCGGGCGTGGCCGAAACGCTTGCGCGCGGCGGCACCAAGATGTCAATCCGGCTTGGCATCGGACTGCAAGTCGATCTGCGCGTGGTGCCCGCTGAGTCGTTCGGCGCGGCGCTGCTGTATTTCACCGGCTCCAAACAACACAATGTGATTCTACGCGGCCGAGCCAAGGACCGCGGTTTGAAGATCAACGAGTACGGCGTATTCCGCGGAGAAAAGTACCTCGTCGGCCGCACCGAAGAAGAAGTCTACGGAGCGTTGGAGCTGCCCTGGATTCCGCCCGAACTGCGCGAAGCGAGGCAAGAATTCGAATGGGCCGACGCCGGCTGCCTGCCCTCGTTGATTGAAACGGGCGACGTGCGCGGCGATTTGCACATGCACACCACCGAGAGCGACGGCAAAGACTCTCTGGAAGCGATGGTCGCCGGCGCTAAGGCGCGCGGACTGAAGTACATTGCCATCACCGACCACTCTAAGCGCGTCAGCATGGCCAACGGGCTCGACGGACGCAGGCTTCGCGCCCAGTGGAAGGAGATCGACCGGATCAATCAGCAACTCAAGGGGCTGACGGTGCTCAAGGGAGTCGAAGTCGACATTCTCGAAAAGGGCGGGCTCGACCTGG